>JAQYVK010000316.1 GCA_030145585.1 Desulfatiglandales bacterium
AGACAAAGGAAAAAGTCATGGAAAAACATCCAAAGAGGGATGATTTGGAATACTCAGACGAAATTTTTTACCCTTCTTTTCTTTTTAAAGAGATCGTTACCATGATGGTCATTTTCATTCTTGTGGCCATTATTTTAGCACTCGTTTTCCCTGTAGAGCTTGGAGACCCGGCTGACCCAACAGACAACCTGTTCGTTCCGAAACCTGAGTGGTATTTTATGTCCTTATACCAGCTTCTGAAATATTTCCCTGGAAAATTTGAAATAATCGCCACGGCCATCATTCCGGCAGGCGGCATCATCGTTCTTTTAATCCTGCCTTTTATCGATAAAAACCCTGAAAATAGACCGAGTAAAAGACCGGTTGCCATGGCTGTTATGTTTTTTGCCGTGGTTGTATTTGTTTTACTTACAATTATTGGGATTAGATCCTAACAGAAAGGGGGGAGAAACATACAGTCATTTAAAAACCACGATTGACCGAAAGTCTACAGGAATCAAATAACTAAATGACAGGAGGAGAAAATGAAAAAGATAATTGGAATCTCTGTGCTTGTTTTAGCGGTTGCGGCGCTGACTTTTTACGGAGTTTCGGTAGCCCAAACCACGCCCAAAGGGGATCTGGTGTTGACGGCAAAAAAGGTGAAGGCTGCTCCCAAAGATGCAAACAGTTCGCAATGGAATCAATCAAAGGAATCAAACCTTGTTCTTGTTGGTGCCGGTAAAATTGAAGGCAAAGTCATAGAACTCAAAGCAAAATCCGTTTACACTAAGGATGATATATTCTTCCGCTTTGAGTGGCCTGACAAAGACAAAAGTATGGATAAAAATGCATGGAAATTCACGGGCGGAAAGTGGGTGAAGCAAAAAGCCAATGAAGACAGACTGGGTGTATTGTGGGAGATCAACCGAATCGATAAATTTGCCACCAAAGGTTGTGCGATTCTATGCCACAACGAATCCAAAAACAATGAAGAATGGTATTATGCAGTAAATTCTCCGAGAGAAAAGGCCGATCTTTGGCACTGGAAATCAGTAAGATCCAATCCAGTGGGATTCACAGAAGATGGATTTGTCATAGATAATCCGAAAAAAGTACCTGAGGAAGGCCGAAAGAGAGATGGGGGTAATAAGCCTTACAAGGCCGGAGACAATCGAACGAAAGACAAGAAAGGTCCGGCGTTCGCTCAAGATCCTGCCCAAAAAGCCTCCTTTCCCGGCTCATTACTCAAAAGCGAAGCCATCACTCTAACAAGTGCCCATACCCCCAGAGAGGGGGATCGGTTGCCCGGGTATGTGCTGAATGCAAATTGGAAGGAAAGCTTTGGAGACGTCAAAACACAAGGGGTCTGGAAGGACGGTAAATGGACGGTCATGCTGTCCAGGATGCTTGATACTGGAAATGACGATGATGTTCAGTATAATACCAGAAAGAAGTATTCATTTGCCATTGGTGTATTTGACAACTCAGGGGCAGAAAACAGTTATAATTCAGATCCTCTGAAATTACAGTTCAAATAATAGAAGCCTTCAATTAACGGGGTGAAATTAAGGATTCATCTAAAGAACCCTTATTTCACCCCTTATTCCTTTCTCTCAACGCGATCACAGCTCTTGCACGCCGTCCGGGTGTTAGGGTGGCGGGTTTACCCGCCCCTTGGCTGCCATTGCCTGCCCCCGATTCCAAAAATAACTTCACATTTGTACAAGCCCCTAGTATTAGTACACTCGAGTTTTTAATATGAAAAAAACAATCCGCATATCAGTAGGTGCGCTGGCACAATCTGTTCTCTGCTCCGGTGATCTGTCATCCGGTTTTTTGGGATCAACCAGACCGGGCGATGGCATCGTCGCCCATCGTAAAATCCAAAATTCCCGGGAGGGGGAATACAACCGAGAGGTGAGTGTTTCCCTCAGCGCTGAAATCCAAGATTTCCTACTCGAAGTCAATGGCAGGATTGACGGTGTCATTCATCTTCATGATCGAGTGATTATTGAGGAAATAAAGACAACCCATCAAAGCCTGGATCACTTCGAAAAAGTCGATAATCCCCTTCACTGGGGCCAGTTGAAAATCTACGCCCATATCTATTCAGTGCAGGAGGGTCTCGATGAAATCGAAGCCCAGCTCACCTATTATCAGCTCGACAGCGGCGGCATTAAAGAGATTCGTCGCCGGTTCACCAGGGATGAACTGGAGGGCTTTTTTCAGAAGGCTTGTGAACGCTATATTGCGCAGATCGCTGACTTTGAGGCGTGGTGCTCATTACGAGATGAATCGATACAACAGCTTACGTTTCCTTACGCGGAATACCGGCCGGGCCAAAGAAAGATGGCTACTGAAGTCTATAGAAGCATACAAGACGACGGCCAACTGATCATCCAGGGCGCTACCGGGATCGGAAAAACCATGGCAGTCCTGTTCCCGGCAATAAAAGCGATTGGCGAGGGTCATGCCGAAAAACTCTTCTATCTCACCGCACGAACCACAGGAAGGGCAATCGCAGAGAAATCTTTGGATGAAATGAGGGAGAAGGGGCTCAGGTTGAGGTCGGTAACATTGACCGCCAAGGACAAAACCTGCTTTCGTCCCGATGCAGCCTGTTCCCCTGAGGAGTGTGAATTCGCGCGCGGGTATTATGACCGCTTCGAAACCTCCTTGGACGCATTTCTCAAGCAAGACGCCTTCACCCGTGAGGTGATCGAGAACACCGCCAAACAATACACATTATGTCCCTTTGAATCATCTCTCGATCTCTCTCTCTGGGCAGACTGCATCATCTGTGATTACAATTATGTCTTTGATCCCAAGGTTTATCTGAGGCGATTCTTTCTTGAAAAGGATGGGGAGTATGTCTTCCTGGTAGACGAGGCTCACAACCTGATCGACAGGGCAAGGGATATGTTTTCCGCTGAAATCGAAAAGAAGATCGTTTTGGAAAAAAGGAGACCTCTCAAAGAGGAACTCCCGGAAATACACAAGAGTGCGGGTAAGATCAATTCATGGCTGCTCGGTGCTTCCAAAAGATGCATTGAGACCGGCGGTTTTCTCGCAGAAAAAGAGGATCCTTCGGATCTATACCCTTTGCTAAAAAATTTTCTGACGATAACGGATCGATGGCTCTCCTTAAACATCAAAAAGCCCTATCGGGAAGGTCTTTCTGACCTCTATTTTTCCATCAAGGACTTCATGAGAATTTCAGAACAATATGATGAAAGTTATACCACGATGTTTGTAAAGGCCAGGAAGGATTTTAGGGTCAAATTGTTCTGTATGGACCCGTCTACGCATTTGGAAAGAGTCCTCAAGCGATGTAAATCGGCTGTTTTCTTCTCTGCTACGATGACGCCCGCCCACTACTTCATGAAAATCTTGGGATGTGATGAATCCACCCACAACCTGGTGATTTACTCCCCTTTCCCCAATGAAAACCTCTGTATTCTTCTGGCAAACAGAATTTCTACTTTTTACAGACAAAGGGGTAAGACCAAAACAGACGTGACACGAATGATAAACGCCGTTGTTAAACAAAAGCAGGGAAATTATCTCATTTTTTTCCCCTCCTATGAATACATGAACATGGTCCATGATTTATTCAAAGAAAAAAATCCTGAGACGAAAACAATCATCCAGACTTTTGGGTTGAAAGAGGATGAAAGAGACCGTTTTCTCCAGACGTTTACACACGAAAACCCAGAAACCCTGGTGGGGTTTGTCGTTATGGGAGGCATATTTGGCGAAGGCATCGATCTCCTTGGGGATCGGCTGTCCGGGGCGGTCATCGTCGGGGTGGGGCTTCCGGCGATATCACCGGAAAGAGAACTCATCCGAGATTATTTTACCAATAAGTCGCAAGCCGGTTTTGAATACGCCTATATTTATCCAGGAATGAACCGGGTTCTTCAGGCAGCAGGCAGGGTGATTCGATCTGAAAACGACCGGGGCGTCGTCCTTTTGATTGATCAACGATTTTCCAATTACCAGTATAAGACCCTCTTCCCGGAGGAATGGCATCCCTTTCACGTTCAAAATGAAACCGGGTTGACAAATATCCTGGAAGAATTCTGGAATCACCCCCCCCTTTAAGCCGGACCCGCCCTAAAACAGGCTCTTGCCCGCCGTCCTTTTGGCGGTTTGTCACGCTCTGCCCTACTTGGCGCGGCGAAGTCCGTCCGTCACCGACGGGCTGACGAAGACGGCTGCGCTCTGTTCTTCTTGGCGCGGCGAAGCCGGCCCGTCACCGACGGGCTGGCGAAGACGGCTGCGCCATGCGCCATGCGCCCAACGCGTAGGTTTCTTTCTGGAAACAGGTCCGTTGTGTCGCGTCTCCCCAGCGTTTCCTTTCTTTAAGCAGTTGCAAGAACTGATCTCCGTTCTTTACCACTCTTCCACCCACGACATCGACCCCTCGGGCAAAAAGAGGGTCCGGGAAATATCCCGCCGTCGGACCGACGATGGAGACAAATGCATCGGGCGGACAGTGGGCAAGAATCTCATCCAGTGAATTGTTCAGTATGGTCGTACTGGTGCATAAGATCTTATTGCACTTGTTCAATTTTGTCGCGTCCAGAGTCATTGGCAGATCTGGAAATTTCTTAATCAACTGATCATTTTTTTCAATGACAATCAGTTCGGCACCCGCTTTCTTAATGGGCTTGACCAGCCCGGAGAATAATCCGACCATGCCGACCCTGTCTCCTGCGGAGACCGACAAAAGCCCCAGCGAATCGGTAGCAGAATCAAACGCAAAATTGGTCTCTCTCATGACATGCTGACAAATTGCGTTAATCATTGCCAGTCCGATCATCTCCCTAATAGGATCGTCCTTGCCAAATGCAAGCGCAAATTCCCGCGGATCCTTCCCGACAAAATCCGGGGGTTGTAATGCAGTGTATTCTTCCATTTTTTTATCAGGCAGGAGAACAAAACTGATGCCGGTCGCCCCGCCTTCGAGACTCACAGCCATAAACTGGTCTTCTTTGGGCTGGCCGCCTTTATGGAAAGGTGGAAAAAAAATGTCGGCTATCGGTGGAAGCGAAAATTTTTCGGTCAATTCCGTGATCATCTTTCTGAATTCATCTTTTAGTCCCATTGCGATCCCTCAAAACTTTTTCTTGTTGGTGAAACGTCTTCTTACGTCCCAGTCGATCCTCGGTATGGATGAACTGACGGGTTCCGTCTCACTTTTATGAAAGGTGACCCGCACATGTTTTTTGTTGGTATTAGCTCCACGGCGTACGTGTTTTCGGTCAGGTTTATACGAGGTTGTTCTTGCCGGGGTTGATCCCCTTGCGAATAGACTTATGGAAGAAAGGGTACCTCCCTCCTTTGAAGGCCATTCATAACCGCTCCTTGTATTTGAGGAACAGCCGCACAGTATCCAAATATTCATTGTTTTGTCAATGCTGATCTCACCCCGATCCATCCCTGGAGAAGGGAGAAAATCATTAAAATCAAAAAATTTCTGTACACTTTGAGCCCCCTGACTCGCCGACTTGTCCCGCCATAGCCAGCCCACCCATGGTGGGCAAGCGTCGGCGGAAGCCATGTCGAAGGGTCGAAGGGCAGTCTCTGTTCACATTAGTGAAAATTAGTGTAGATTCCCGCAACAGGGCCGGCGGGCATGAGTGGTTCCTCTGGGCGCAATAGCATTTACAGCTGAGGCTATTTTCTTTAATTAATTCATATAATTATACAGACTTCACGTTTCCTCAAAGCACTTATAGACCCTCAGTACAGTTGATGGCGCGAAAATTGCAATTATTTGGGGCACCTACGGGTTAAAAAGAAAAATTGGAGGAAGAAAATGAAGAAGCTAATATTTATCTTTTCATTAATATTGATACAGGGTCTTTATTTCAGCACCTGTTTTGCCGTGGAAGATCTCACGGTACTGACCCCAAATCATCAAGCAAAACTGACCAGTCAGATTACAGACGAAAATAAACTTTTGGTGTCGGCCCTGGATGCTAATGGCAATCCTATCCGTGGGCTGGGAGTGAATGATTTTATTATCGAAAGTGGAAAAATAAGGGCAAAAATCTTCACGGTTGAGACCCTCGAGACCAATGAAGATATTCCCCTGAACCTTGTCCTTGTTGTGGATAACTCCTTCTCCATGAGTAATCGCGAGGCGGTGGAACCACTTCTTACGGCATTGGAAGAATTTTTAAAGATCATACGGCCCATAGATAACATCCATATTGTCGTCTTTGACAAAAAAGGCCGTTTGAAAGTCAGCGGACACACTTTGCATGCCAAAACGTTTAGCTCCAATATTGTTTCTGAAATCAGAACATTCCTGAGGGAGAGTTTTGATAAAGGGCTGACTGGATACACCTACCTGTACGAAGCCATGGTTGCAGGGATCGATCTGGTCCAAAAGATGCCGGAGAAAAGCAACAAATTTCTTGTGGTTTTCTCTGATGGCGAGGACATCAATAGCTCCTTCAGGAGAGGGGTCGTTAAGTCCGAGGCGAAAGGAATAGCAAATTTTGAGGCCTATGCTGTGGATTATATGCCTGGGGCATCCGTAAGTTCATTTCTCAAATCCTTTACCAAAATTCACGGCGGCCGTGTTTGGAAGGCTGCATCAAAGGCTGAACTGACCCCCATCTTTAAATCTTTTACCACCGCCCTGCTCCATCGCTATGTTGTGACGTACACGTTTCATAACCCCCCCAAAGGAATCCTCACCGCCGAACCGACTAAGCTGAATTATGATTTATTGACTTTGACAGACGGCAGCCCAATATTGAATCAGGTCTTCTTTGAGACGGGCAAGAGTGAGCTTCCCCGGGAGTATGTCCTCTTTAAAGGCAAGACCGAGACACGGTTTTTTGATGAAAAAAGCCTGAAAACAGCGCTGGATCGATACTACAATGTCTTAAATATCGTTGGCAAGCGCCTGGGCCAAAACCCAAAGGTTAAGGTTCGAATCGTAGGGTGTAACTCGAGTGTTGGTGCAGAGAAAGGCGATCTCGATCTTTCCCTGCAGAGAGCTGAAACGGTGAAGTCTTATCTTAACCACATTTGGTCTGTAGATAAATACCGCATGGAAGTCGGGATCCGGAATTTACCGACACGGGCCTCACAAACGGACGTCTTGGGTGGCCGGGCTGAAAATCAACGCGTCGAAATCCAATATGAATCAGCTCCTATGCAGCAGGGCGTTGCCGACGAATTTATTGTAGAGGCCCACAATGCGAGTGAGATAAAGATTTATCCGCAAATAGAGGCTGAAAATGGTATTAACACTTGGGAGCTTCACCTTTTTGCGGACAATCAGACGATCAAAACCCTGACAGGCACAGGTGAATTGAAACCATTTTATGCATTTCCGCTCAATGAATTTGGAATCGGAAAGATCGCCACATCTCATAATATCCGGGCTGTAATCAAAGTGACGGATACCCTTGGTGATACGCATGAAACAGCACCAACCCCGGTTGTGGTCACCAGCTCATCCAGAGGAGTGATCCATGATCTTATTCATCCACCTTCAGGACAAGTCGCCATGGAACCGAGCATCATAACCATTCAGGAGTTGACAATGATCGAGAGTTCGCCAATGTTAAACCACGTCTTTTTTAAGACGGGCAAAAGCGAAATTCCTGAACGGTATGCACTTTTTGCAAGTCGGGCCCAAACAAAGAATTTTTCTGATAAAGAATTAAGAGGCACGATGCAAAAATATTATAATGTCCTGAATGTTGTAGGGAAACGCCTCAGACAATTTCCTGAGGCCTCCATAAAAATTGTCGGTTGTAATTCAGGTTCCGGAATAGAGCGAGGCAGAAGGGACCTTTCACAGGGCCGTGCTGAATCGGTTCGAGCATATTTGAAGTATATATGGGGAGTGGGTCTTTCTAGGATGACTGTGGAGGCACGCAACCGGCCGGCTGCCGCAAGCGCTAACGGCACGGATAAGGGGAGAAGCGACAATCAACGTGTAGAGATCTATTCCGACTTCCCAGCTATAATGGAGCCCATAAAGAGCACCTATGTCGAAGAAATGAGTGACACGGAGATGTTTCGAGTCTTCCCAAAAATCGCAGCCGGTTACGGTGTATCCCATTGGAAAATAGAGTTAACAGGTGATGGGGCCGCGATTGCTTCCATCTCGGGCCAAGGGGACCTAAACCCATTCTACACCTTTGATCTCAATGATATCGGCTTTCAGAAGATTTCTTCTTTTAATGAAATAAAAACAAGCATTGAAGTCACAGATGTAAAAGGCCAGATTCACCGGGATGCGGCTGCTGCCGCTTCTTCTGTCCGGTTTGTGAAGAGAGAGGAGCATATTGCCCAAAAATCAGGCTACAAGGTGCTGGAAAAATATGCCCTCGTCCTCTTTGATTTCAACAGCTCAATTGTAAATGGGAAGAATTTGACCATCGTCAACCAGATTGTCGATAGAATGAACGAGTTTCCGAAAGCTGAGGTGGAGGTTGTTGGATACACAGATAACATTGGCGAAGAGGCTTACAATTTGTGGCTCTCCGCGCGGCGGGCGAAGTCTGTTTTCGATCAGATAATGCCGAGGGTCACGGTTGGCAAAAAGAAAATCAGCCATGTAGGATTAGGCATCAGCAACCCGCTTTATGACAACAATCTTCCTGAGGGTCGGGCTCTCAATCGAACCGTTACGGTTGCACTTGAGTATGAGAAGGATCTTGGGACATCGTTGAGTTCGACGAAATATGATTAGAGCACCCATTCTTCATTTTAGTATGCAAAGAAACCCCGACCAATCGAAGATCCTGTTAATCGGGGAGGTCGGGGTTTCTTTTTGCCTTCCTCTTTGCGTCATGCGCAAGCCTGTTCATCTTTTTAATGACAGGAACACTATTCTGAACCCTTAGCCATATGGCACAAATATAGGCGGATCGAATAATAAACTCGCTTCGCTCACCAATTTTATGACTTAGAGTTAAATTCCCCGATGTTTTGCAGAGGAATAGTTCATTGTCAATAACCTAAGGTCAAACCTCAAATTATTTTTTCTTTTTCTTTTTAGCTGTTTTGATGCTCGTAACGAAAATCTTAATCAATTCTTCTGTTTCTTAGCTTTTACATTCAAAATTCGATGTTGGACGTTCGATGTTCGACGTTCACTGGTCCTTTGGGGACTCCGCTGCTTGGGCCTCACCATGGTTTGGATAAGGTGACGTTCCATATCTTAACAACTGGCCTGCTACGTGGTTGCCTGCTTTCGTATTTGGTAGCTGTTCGACAATCTTTATGATTCTCGCCGAATACTCGAGCAGCCGGTCTTCCAGGTCATAAGTTTGTTTCTTCATTTTTTTATCATTTAAAATTCGATGTTGGACGTTCGATGTTCGACGTTCACTGGTCCTCTGTGCCACTTGGCGCGGCGAAGCCTACAGGCGAAGACGGCTGCGCTTTGCGCCCTTGACCTTTGTCTACTTCATGCCCATGCTCAATGAGTACCTCACAAGCGCTTTTCAAGTCTTGCTCACGCACCAGCACATAGTCGGTGTCAAAAGTGGAGACCACGAATATGCTGATACCTGCGAACGCCAGTGGTGCAGCTAGAGCCGAGAGCACACCGGTGGCCTCAAAATCCAGCTTACCGCGAACCTGGAGACAACGCCAACCGCGCTCAGCCTGCCAGTCCTTAGGAACTTGATCGTCCGGGATTACGAGTGAGAGTTCATCTTGCGTCCGTGTCACCGACCAGAACAGACCTCCCGTTGGGACATCAGCAAGTGACGTATCCGCGGGGACGCGGCAAATGGCCAGCACATCCGGTAAAACTGCGAGAGATAGCCCTTGCATGGATCACCATC
>JAQYVK010000317.1 GCA_030145585.1 Desulfatiglandales bacterium
CTGTTCCGAGAGGAGAGCCGGGGCACCCATTTCAGGGAAGACATCCCTAAAAGGGTAGATCCTGACTGGCTCGCCTGGATCACACTCAAGGATGAAAAGGGAGTGATGACGCTTTCAAAGAAGCCGGTTCCAAAAGAGTGGTGGCCTGATTTGTCAAGACCATATGATGAGATATACGTGAACAAAATTCCGGAGTCATTTTAGCATCCGCCGTCGCCTAAAGGCTATGTCGGGACGAGTAGCGCATCCCTTCGACTGCCGGTTGTGAGAATTATCCTTTACAACCGGCCGCTCAGGACAAGTAGTGTAGAAGGAGGAAGGCGGAATTTTGGGACAAACGTAGATTAGGGGAAAATAATTGTCTATAGAAAAAATAGATCCGAAACTATGCACGGGATGTGGGTTATGTGTCCAAAGTTGTCCCATGGATGTCTTAAGGCTGGATGAAGAGCAAAATCTTGCTGTGATCCGATATCAGGAAGATTGCATGTTATGCGGATGGTGTACTATTGAATGTCCCGAAGATGCCATCACCCTGACACCGGATAAAAAAGACCCCCTCATTGTTAGCTGGGGATAGCAAACCCTATCGTTGCATAAACAACAGTGCAAGAGTGTTAAAAAGAAAGGAATAACTTTGCTTTTGAGCGTTTATGAACCCTTTCCCTGGATTCCACCTAAAATGGCATTCACGAACAGTGGAAAATTCGCACTGTTGTTTTCCCTCCGGGAAAGCGGCTGTTCTTACGAACAGCAGGATACCGCAATCTCCGGCTCTTGTGTACACAAGAGCATGTCAAGGGTTCGCGGTATGCGAATACAGCTTCACCCTTGACGCCTTGGATCTGCAGCATCCTCGACTTTTGCAACGTTAGGGTAAAACCCTCTGTCAGACAAAGATTGGAGCATTTGAATACCGTTTTGACAACAGCTATTGAATAGGGTACAAAATCTTATTGTTATAAAATGAGCATTAAGACATCCTTTTACTGAAATGAACTACCCTGCCGCAGAGCAGCGGGGTATCAGATGTCATGCCGGACTTGATAAGCCTGCCCCGGCAATTTGTAAGCCGGGGCATCCAGTTTGGATTTCTGGATTCCGGCGTTCGCCGGAATGACGAATCGCCGCCCCGCACCGCACCGCGAGCGGCATCTTCGACAAGCGGGATCTTCCAGAGGCGGATAAATCTCCGCTTCGCTCAGATAAGCGGTAGAGTATTTAAACCGAAGAAAATCGTTTTCGATGGAGGGCAATGAACCCACAACCAGTGGGTTTCGACGAGGCAGCTGAGTGATTTCAATTGTATAAAAATACATCAAAGAAAGGGGGATAGACGAGGCCTTGTAATAGGGAGAGAATCTGACGACATTTAATGTAATTTTCCCTGAAAGGAGGGGTAGTAATGAAAAAAATTCTTTTTATAACATTGATCCTTACCGTGGTGTGCGGTTTTCTTTTAATGAATGGGATACAGCCCGTTATGGCCGCAGGAAAGGGTAAATATGGTGGTATTCTCAAAATGAATCACAGCAAGCCCGCCGGTATAATCGGGAATCCCTTGAAGATAAGGGGCTGGAATCATGAGTTCATAGATAATACCCTGCAGACGCTGATCAGACCCAGCCATACCGAGATAGACACTTATATTCCCCATCTTGCCACGAGCTGGGAACTGGCCCCGGATAAATCCTACTATATATTTAAACTTAGGAAAGGGGTTACGTTCCATGACGGGACGCCTTTTAACGCCGAGGCAGCCAAGTGGAACCTGGATATGTGGGTGAAAGCTAAACGGCCCCAACTAAAAACACTAACGTCAGTCGATGTGATTGATGATTATACCATTCGTTGTAACCTATCCGGATGGGATGCCGTCACCTTGCGCGACTTTGGTAGGCAAAGTGTCATGATATCCCCGACCGCATGGAAAAAACATGGGGAAAAGTGGATAGATTACCATCCGGTAGGGACAGGGCCCTTTAAGCTCAAGGAGTTCAAACGTAATGTTCATGTAAAATTCGTGAAATTCGACGACTATTGGGTAAAGGGTTATCCCTATCTCGACGGCATAGAATTCCTCCAAATTCCGGATCCCATGACGACCATCGCCTCTTTGAAAAGAGGGGAAATCGACGCATGGATGGGGGTCGATCCGGTGTCGGCCGCTCAACTTCAAAACAGCAAAGGCCTGACCATTATTCCCAATCCGGCAATTCATAACCTGCTTCAGTTCAATTCCACGGATCCAAAATCCCCATGGGCTGATAGAAGAATGCGGGAGGCACTGGAATACGCTATTGACAAGCCGGCGTTGGCGAAATCCGTTGGACGGGGCTTTTTTACACCCGTCTATGAAATTATTCACAGTATTCCGCAAGGTGCGGGGACGACACCCCGTCAATATGACCCGGAAAAGGCACGGCAATTGATAAAGGCCGCCGGTCACGAAAATTTGAAGGTAAAACTCTTTTTCAGTGTCGGACCTAATCAGGACGCTGCTGTCGCTATTCAGGCCTATCTGGCGGAGGTGGGAATCAATGTTGAGCCGACGCCGATCCAAGGGCCTGCGTTTCATCAGAAGCTATTTAAGCCGGTTGTTGGGTCCGACATCATATTCGGCAATCAGCGAGGGGCCCGTAATCAAATGATTGGCCCAGCGAGTGAAGCCTTTGCGCCAGGTTCCGTGTTTTTCCAGGGTCTCAAAAAGCCGGCGGGCTTTGACGATCTTCTGTATAAGGCGCTTCAACAAGAAGACATCAGGGTATCGCTGAAGTACCTCTTTCAAATAGAGAGACTGGCCTACGACGACGCTATGTTTGTCCCTGTATATGCTATTAAGCTTATCGTCGCTCAGTCCACGGCTGTTAAAGACGCCATCTGGTTCTGGGCAGGGGCTCCCTATCCGGAATTGTCGGGTGCCTGGTTAGACAAGTAATAGCGATTGTATTGGCTCGCTGGAGGTGCGTGGCAACGTCAAGTTTGCCACGCACCAATTGGCTTTTTCTTTTTAGGAGGTGAGCTTTGACAACTTACATCATCCGCCGGTTGATTCAGGCCTTTTTTGTCATGATTCTGGCCACGGTTATCATTTTTTGTGTGATGCGATTACTGCCGGGGGACCCGATTCTTTTGTTTGTCAGCCAGGATGAATATACCAGGACGACTTCACAAGAAGATATCGATGCCCTAAGGAAGAAGTTCGGTTTGGATAAGTCTCTTCCTATGCAGTATTTTGACTGGATCGGTGGGGTCCTGAAAGGTGATTTTGGCGAATCCATCTTTTTCGGTACAACCGTGATGGAAGAGATTGGGAGTGCATTGCCGGTTACCTTCAATATAGGTATTATAACATTTATCCTAGCGAACCTCATAGGCATTCCGGCAGGGGTGATTTGTGCCGTTCGGCGGGGGAAGTGGTCGGATACCCTATTGACCGTGCTTGCAAATTTAGGCATTACAGTGCCTATTTTCTGGTTAGGGATCCTTCTGATCTATTTTTTCGGCCTCTATCTCGGATGGCTCCCAATCCAGGGGTACACGTCACCCTTTGAAGATTTTTCTTTGAGCGTACAAAAGTTAATCATGCCGATCATATGCCTGGTCCTGTTCCCCCTGGCAGGAACCACTCGCCAGACTCGGTCCGCGATGCTGGAAATCATCCGGCAAGATTACATTCGAACCGCCTGGGCCAAGGGGTTGACCGAGAAGACCATTATCATCAGACATGCCGTGAGAAACGGGATTATCCCCGTGGTGACCCTGGCCGGGATGGGCATTCCTATGATCTTGGGTGGCCAGGTAGTCATTGAAACAGTATTCAACATTCCAGGCATGGGAAGATTGGCAGTGAACGCGTTATTCAGCCAGGACTACGCCGTGACCCAGGGCGTTGTGCTCATCATGTCAACCATTATTGTGCTTTCAAACCTTCTCGTGGATATCTCCTATGGGTGGATCGATCCGAGGGTGCGTTATGACTAAGGGTAAAAATAAAATGTCCGAAATAAATGAAACGTTCAATAGTTCCATCGATGAAGCGCCACCCAGAGTCACGGCGATCAAGCGTTTTTCCAGGGTTTTTTTTGCCCGTCGTGTTGTTATATTTGGGCTCGTCGTCATAACAATACTCGTGCTGACAGCCATCTTCGCCCCTTTGCTTGCGCCCTATGACCCCTACAAGCAGAACCTGAACAACATTCTGAGCAAACCGAATTCAGAACATTGGTTGGGGACCGACACGCTCGGTAGAGATACCATGAGCCGCATTATATATGGGACCCGGACATCTCTACTGGTTGGTATTGTGGCCATTTTTATCGCGGCCACCATCGGCATGTTCCTGGGGTTGACGGCAGGCTATATGGGGGGAGCCACCAATACGGTGATCATGAGACTTATTGACGCCATGATGACGTTCCCGATGATTTTATTGGCCCTGACGATTGCTGCTTTACTTGGTGTGGGGCTCAAAAGCATCATTATTGCCCTCGGCATAAGCCTGGTGCCTCCCTATGCCCGCGTGATGTGCGGACAGGCCCTAGCGATAAAACAGAATGATTATGTCATGGCAGGGCGCGCCATGGGTGCCAAAAGTTCTAGGGTCATGCTTAGGCATGTGGCCCCTAACTGTTTTCCACCCCTCATTGTCCTGATGACCATGATGATAGGATCTGCCATTTTGGCCGAAGCATCACTGAGCTTCCTCGGGATCGGTATTAGGCCGCCCGGGGCTGCCTGGGGGGCTATGGTCAGTGAGGGTTATCGATATCTTCTCACGACTCCTGTGTTGTCCTTTGCACCGGGACTGGCGATCATGCTCGTTGTCTTTGCCTTCAACATGGTTGGAGACGGCTTGAGGGATGCGTTGGATCCTAGGCTGAGGGGATCCATATAGCGGTGAACGGTAAACCGTGAGCAGTGAGCGGATACGCGTGTAGAGCGAAATACGGCGGTGTAAAGATAGCACCACTGACAACCAACGACCCACAAAAACAATCGAGCGGATAACGCTCGATTGTTTTTTTTAGCTACTTCTATATTTGTTTATACAAGATTCATTCAAAAATAATCTTCCGGATGTTCAACAATGACATATCCGAGTGCTTATCCCACAGGTGCAACAATCTATGATCCCGACAAGTGTTGGAATGGATACACCATATATCCGGCATAGGAAGTTGGTGCCATGCTGATCGACATGAACGGCGGTGAAGTAAAACTCTGGAAAGGTCTTCATGGTATGCCGAACAAGAT
>JAQYVK010000318.1 GCA_030145585.1 Desulfatiglandales bacterium
ATCCGTGCCTTGAAATCCGGAATAGGCCTCCTTATCAATTACCGTTGCTGACGAAATGATTTCGGAAGAGCTTGGGAGAATCAGGTCAGGTGCGAATTGGGCGCCCTTCGTGTTTACGACACAATGAGGCGGCCATAGCCCACCCTGCGCTTTGAAGGAACAATGATTTGGTGGATGCCAATCCCTTGTAGCAAATACCGGCAACCCGTTTGTCCGGAAAGCTTCAATATACTGGTTGAAGACGGGAATGATTGCATTACCTTGGGGTACCTCAAGGCTGCCGCCCGCTAAAAAATCGTTCTGTACGTCCACGATGATCAATGCATCGCCCTGTTTCAGGCGTAGCAGAGCACTATTGTCTGTATTCATGACAATCCTATCACCCCAATCGATCGTAAACAAAAGGGAGAACGATGATGAAAATTCTTAAACACCTAGCGTGTCACGGGTCTTTTAGATTTATTGCAACTCTTATGTCAGTGAAATATAGAATAATTAAAAAAACTCCATTTTGTTTACCCTTCGGGAAAGCCGGGGATCCCCCTATCTCCGGCGCTTGTGTACACAAGCGCATGCCAAAGTTCGCAGTAGGTTACTACGGCTTCTCCCTTGGACGCCTTGGATCTGGGGCATCCTCGACTTTCGCTCAATTTGGGTATTTTCTCCCTATTCACCATCCCGGGAGTCGTCACATGGATCGTCTTCTAATTCTCCCCTGGCATGCTCAGCGCTGGGGGCGGTTGTGCAAAATGGGTCCGGCTCAGCGGCCTTTTTTTTCTTTTTTTTGTCCTTCTCTTCCACGTCTTTATTTTCTTTTTCTTGCATCATCCTCTTCCTCCCTGAC
This sequence comes from Desulfatiglandales bacterium, assembly GCA_030145585.1. GTDB lineage: Bacteria > Desulfobacterota > DSM-4660 > Desulfatiglandales > HGW-15 > JAQYVK01. The sequence continues at coordinate 845 of JAQYVK010000318.1, forward strand.
TATGAAAACCGGATCTGATGGGATTCAGGCCGGTTGTACAGATGAAACAACACAACAGGCAGTTTCAACCCATCCTACGAGTGGTCAAACATCAACGAGTGATGAACTCTTAACGTATGATTAAATCATAAGGGTGTTCTAATCCGGAGGCTTCAAGCCCTCGAAAATTTATCTGAGACGATCACGCCGGTGCAGAGCACCATGAGAATGATCCAACCAAAAACCGGGAGCCAACTGCCATGGAACAGGTCCCAAAGAGCACCCGCCCCTACAAATGCGGGGACAATCATCAAAATTCCAATCCCGATCTTTCTGGGGACCTCCATTTTTTCCTCCAATTGATTGGTGAGCGGTAAGCGGTGAACGGTGAACCGTTTAAGTTGAACCCTGTACCGTGAACCTTTCCCTTATACAGTATACCTTATACCTTGGACCGTTCTTTTACACATAATATCCAAATTTTTGACTATTTCAATACAAAACGTGTTTAGGGTGTCTCAGCGCAAAGGGACTTCCCTGAAGGGTAGGCCCAGTTCCTTTGCCAGGCTTTTCAGATCTTCCTCGAGGGTCACAACGGCGCCCTCTTTTTCTCCAACGCTGGTCATTTTGTCCGCCACCACGAAAATTTGGAGCTGGCTTGGATCTAACAGCCTTTTAGCCAGGACCTCCAATTCCTCTTTGGTGGCGCTCATATAGGCCTCTTGGATTTTCTCCAGAGTGTCCAGCGGTTCATTACGTAAATGATAACGGCCGTACACGTCGACAAGGGCTGTCGGCGTGTCCACATTGAAAATAAAACTATTGAGGGTGTCCAACCGTTTCTGCTCGAGATCGCTTTTAGGGACCTGGTTTCGGAGAGCGGTCATGATTTGGGTCGTCTCTCGAATCGCTTCAACCGTCTTGTCACCCTTACAGCCGATGTGCCCGACCAGGAATCCTGCCTCCCACTTGTAACTCTGGAAAAACCAGGCGCCATAAACCAGCCCGAGGTCTTCACGCAGTCGAGTGTACAGCAGGGAGTCGCTCCCGCCAAAAATATTCATGAGCAGACCCATCTTCCAGAAATCCGGATGGGTCCTCTTTATGCTTCTAAGGGTCATGCTAATTTGGGATTGAACTTGTCCCGGTTTATGGATAAGGGTCAAGACAGGTGGGTTCTCGACAGGTTTTTCCAGTCTCCGCTCGGGCGCATTCCTTTCATCAAAAGCCTTTAAAAAATTACCCAGATCTTTTAAGGCTTGGGCTTTTTCAATATCCCCGGCAACAGATACCACCATATTTGAAGGGACAAAATAGGTCCTCATGAAATGATAAAGGTCTGCACGAGTAATCGTTGGGATCGTCTGAAGGCCCAGTATGGGATCGCGGCCGTAAGGGTGCCCCATGAAATGCCAGATGGTTGCTTCGCGACGAGCGACTCGCTGGGCATTCCCCCCCTGTCGTTTGATTCCGGTCAAGGCCCGTGCCTTCGTCACCTCGAAAACCCCGGGATCGAACCTGGGCCTCAGGATGACTTCCTCCATGAGGCTGATCCCCTTTTCCCAGTCCTCTTTCATCACCGAAAGCTTGATGACAGATAGCTCCTCTCTGACCGAGACCGACAATTTTATTGCATTCTCGTCTAACACCATCGCCAATTCAGCGGGTGAATATTTATCGGTTCCGCCGCGGATGAGGGACCCGTTAAGCAACCCGGCCAAACCGAACTTGCTATCGATCACATCAACAGCGCCGGCCTTGATCAAGATGGACAGGTCGATAAGAGGCAGTTCTCGATCCGGCAAATAGAAGACTTTGGTAGGTCCCACCATATCGGTTTCCGCTTTAGGGTATTTGATTTTTTGCGGTTTTCGCTCGAAAGAGAGGGGGTGTTTCCAGCCCTCAGGGGTCTCGTAGAGGGAGCGGTTGGCAAAGTTGTCAGGCTTGAATGCTTTCGTTGCGGCCGCACCACTGATGGAACGGGCCTCCGTATAACTCTCGGGTGGTTCTTCCGAATCGCCGCCAGGTATCACATAGACACTGGTTCTATGATCTTTTTGAATGTATTTATTGGCCACACGTCTGATATCTTCGGGCGTAACTGCCGTGATTTTATCCAGGTATATCTTCATGTAGCGCCAGCCCACCTGGACTTCGAGAGTCGCGAGGGTACCGGCCAGGTGCTCATTACTTCGCATCCTGTCCAAGAAGTCACGCTGATTGAGTTTTTTAATCCGTGCCAGTTCTCTGGGAGAGACCGATTCACCCTTCAGTTTTTCAACTTCCTGCAACAAAAGTTTTTCCAGATCCTCGGAGGCTCTGAGGTAGGCCTGGCGTTTTTCAGTTTCGGTGATGCCATCTCGTTTGAGTTCATCCGGCTCATTGGGGGAGCCGCCCAGTATAACCATACCACCGTAACGGTTGTCCGGATTGCCTGCCCATGCCCCGAGGGCATGTCCCTTGTTGATGATATTTTGGGTCATACGTGCGCCGCGGCCATAACTCAAAACCATAGTCATGGCGTCAAGGGCGTAAAAGTCTTTTATCCCGATGGGGGCGGTGTGAAAACCAATCCGTATGAGGGGGGTTCGCGCACCCTTCAAAAAGTTGATACTTTTTCGCGGTCCCTCCGACGGGGGTTCTCTGGTCACCTCCTCGGGGGCACGCTTGCCCGCAGGGTACCTTTCGAAATAAATCTCAGCCAGTTTTTTAGCTTTTTCGACGGTCACATCCCCCACCAGGACGACGACGGCATTGGATGGGGTATAAAACTTTTGATGGAATTCAATGGCATCTCGCGTACTGTACTTTTCAATATCCGCCTTCCATCCGATGATTGGATTGCGGTAGGGGTGTGCCCTGTAGGCCGTATTCATCAAGTCAAGCCATGCGACACCACCGGGGTTGTTGGCCTGCCGGTAGGCTCGTTCTCGCTGGATGACCTCTTTCTCTACATAAAATTCTCGAAAGGAAGGTTCAAACAACTGCTCACTGATGATGGAAAACCACTGTTCTAACATGTCTGAGGGTAAGGCCATTTTATACTGAGTCAGATCGGTGGTGGTAAAGGCGTTGACCCCTACAGCGCCATTTCGTCCGAGCTGGGATGAAAGGGCTTGAGGAACATATATCTTTTGAACCTCCTGGCGTAAACGACCCATTTCGGCAACCTTGGCTCGGATCAGGTCCTGGTCCGGATGACGCTTGTTTTTTTCATCAAGGATCGCTTGGTAGGCAGCTTCGATGCGCTCCTGCAGTTCCAGGTCCCGTTTGATGTCAATGGTCCCGAAATTTTTAGTTCCCTTAAACATCATATGCTCCAACATGTGAGCAATACCGGTCTTGCCGGTTTTTTCAAGAGCCGACCCGGCCCGTATGGCGATTCGGCAGGCAACCTGTGGGGTCGCCGGACGCTCAATCACGAGAAAAAGCATACCATTTTTTAGCTCGAACTCTTGGACATCCACCTTGACTGTTTCGGGTGAATCCTCTGCAAGCAAAGGATTCACGGCGGATGTCAGTAAAAATAGCCCAATAAGAAGGCCTCTTAAGATACCCATTTAATAATCTCCTTAGATGTCAGTATGATGATCCATTTTGTATTCTAAATGTAATCACCCCTCTCCCCGATACAAGATCAATCGCTATCTTACGAATTCCCTGGGAATCTGTTGAAAAAGCCGGAATGTCCCCCAGATGTTTACATGTATGAATTGTAAATAAAGTTTTCCGTTGGGAATCCAAAGCCTGCAAAACTTATTCATGCTTTCCGGCTGAAAGCGTCTTTCAGCAAGAAAGCAAGAAGAGTGCCAACCTTTGGTCGGGGTTCTTCACTTGACAATGAGTTCTTCCAGCGTTCGTTTCGGCACATGGTGGATATCATTCTCGTCCCTCCAGTATTTGATATCTCCACCGGGCTCAAGGTCCTCAATAACCACCTTTTCCGCTGGTTTCCCTAGGGCCAGGACGAGTTGGATTTTAAAATGGTCGGGGACATCGAGTTCTTCCCTCAATTTATCCTTTTTAATCGCCCCAATCATGCATCCCCCTAGGCCCATCTCAACCGCAGCTAGGAGAATCGTCTGGGCCACAATGCCGTCATCGCACCAAATATTCTCACCGATCCGTTTATCCACAAGGATCACGATATAGGCGGTTGGCCGCTCCCCCGGTCCGGGACCGGCCCAATCCTTGAGATAACCAGCCCAGCCCATGCAGGGGAAAATGCGGTCATTTGTCTCAGGATCGGCTGAGAGAATATATTTGAGGGGTTGACGATTGCCGGCAGATGCCGTGCATCGGGCGAGGCCCATAAGATGTTCCAGGGTCGCCCTCTCTATGGCGAAAGATTCATCAAATCGTCGGTAACTTCTTGTTTTTAATACAAGATCTCCAAAATTATCCATAACATTTCTCCCTTCTTTCATTATTGTTTCCGAAGTGATGGAAAACATTTCCCAAATAGGACTTCAAGTGAAGTCTCCCCGCGCGGGAGCGTGGGAAGCTTCACTATAAGTCCATCGATTATCATTCCACTGGGTATACGAAAAAAACGGGTTCATTTCAATCCGAAGTTTTGCAAGACGATTTAATTGCCCTTGTCAGTACCGAAAGGGCTACCTAAATCCATCACCTAATTTAGTTATCCAGAATAAAATTGAGAGATTATCTCGTAATCCTGATCACCATCAAGGTATTAGATGTAAGGCGCCGAGGAGCGATCGAAGGCAACGCCGCCCTTCGATGTTACTCAGGGCCATGAGCCTGTCGAATGGCAGATGATGCCTTGATGGTGATCAGGGGACTGTATTCTCACTTGACACAGTCAGACCTTTCTCCTATGCTGTCAAGTTTACGAGAAGCCAGCTTAAAAATGCCAAATAGCCCGATCTCTGCGTCCGGCTTGAATTGTAATCCTCGAAATATTTACATATATTTCTCTGATTACTTGAAAAAGCCTAAAAGGCTTTTTCATAAGATGAATTCCGACCTATGGTCGGGATTCATCAGATCCTTGCGCCGTCCTTGACCTCGAACTATTTTTCTATTTTTGAGATAGCTTCTAAGTATTTATTATCAGGTTGAAGAGGCCAAGTCCTGAGTTTTGACCTCCCATCCACATCGCCGGTCAACGAATATTCAAGTATGGGGCAACCAGGATCTGATTATAGCATTATCGAAGAAAACTTCGATAGCCTTTCAAGCTTTTGGCTCAAGCCCCAGACCTTCCTAAATTGGGATTCAATTTTCATATTACCACCCTGGTTGGAAGTCTGGAAAAAAGCATACGGCTCAACGGCTGATCCATGCTTATATTCTGTCCATCGAAATGACACCGTCATCGGTCTGGCCCCCTTGCTTCTCAAGGAGGATGAGGCCTCCCTCATGGGGAGTAACGATGTCTGTGACTTTGTAGACTTTATTATTGCCCCGGGAGAAGGAGACAATTTTTACAATATCCTGATCGATCACTTGAAGAGAAAGGGAATCCGACGTTTAAACCTGGGGCTTTTAAGACCCGATTCAACAGTATTCGCCCATCTTATCCCCTTGGCTGAGGAGAGAAAGATGGAGGTCATCTGCGAGGCGGAAGACGTTTCTCTGGAGATGGATTTGCCCGACTCCTGGGAAGGTTATTTGGGGATGTTGAAAGGAAAACAGCGGCATGAAGTGAGGCGCAAATTAAAGAGGTTTCAGGAAAAAGGGCGTTCCGGTTACCGGGTTATTGAGGAAAGGGCAGAGGTCCCGGAGACCATGGACCTCTTTTTAAAATTTTTTCGTCAAAGTAGGAGTGACAAAGAATCCTTTTTAACCCCCAAGAGAGAAGCCTTTTTCAGGGCCATAGCAGAGAGGATGGCCCAGGAACACATACTGAGACTCGGTATTTTGGACCTGGATGATAACCCTGTCGCTGCGATCCTGTATTTTGAGTATAACGACGTCGTCTATCTATACAATAGTGGTTATGACCCTCGATATGGGTCAATGGGTGTCGGTCTGATTTCCAAGATCTTGTGTATCAAAGATTGCACCGAAAAGGGCAGGAAGAAATTTGATTTTCTGAAAGGAGCCGAGGTTTACAAATATCGCCTTGGGGGCAAAGAGGTTCCACTGCATCGGTGCCGGATTACGATAGAATAAATCAATTTTATAGGGCTCAGCCAGCGACGTCTGCCCGACAGCGGCGGGCTGCGATGGCGGGGCAAGGAAACCGGAAAAAGAGGAGTATGAAAACAACCATGAAATTGAAGATTGCCATGCTTAGTGTGCACAGTTGTCCCCTTGGTAGGCTGGGGGGAGAAAGTACCGGAGGCATGAGCGTATACATCCGAGAACTTAGCCGCGAACTGGGAAGGCTTGGACATTCCATCGATGTCTTCACCCGTGCCCATGGCTCGGAACACGACCGGATCGTGGAACTGGGTGAAAATGCCAGGTTAATCCATCTTGGCGCGGGGGAAGAGAGGGAGATTCCCAAACTGAAAATTTATTCCCATCTCCCAGAGTTTGTCAGGGGGGTGGATCATTTCAGGAGAAATAACGGGTTCCAATATGACCTGATTCACAGTCACTACTGGCTTTCAGGTTGGGCTGGAAAACAGTTGCAACAATTCTGGAAAGTCCCCCATATGACCATGTTCCATACCATGGGTGCCGTAAAAAACACCACGGCTGTAGGAGAGGAAGAACCAGCGCTTCGCATCCAATGTGAAAGTGAATTGGTGAAGTCTTGCCAGCGCATTATTGCCCCCACGGAAAGGGAAAAAGAATACCTCATCCGTTATTATGGCGCTTCTCCGGAAGCGATTCGAGTTAACCCATGTGGTGTGAATTTGGATCTGTTCAGATCCATAGAAAAAGAAATCGCCAGGAATCACCTTGGCTTCAACGGTGATGAGATTATATTGTTTGTGGGCCGTATCGTTCCCATAAAGGGTATTGATAAATTATTGATGGCCATGACCTATTTGGAAAAGAGGAAAAAAACCAAATTGGTGGTTATCGGCGGCGATAAACACTGCCAAGAGGAAGTGGACAGGCTAAAGGCGTTGACAAAGCGCTTGCAGATTGATGATTCGGTCAACTTTCTTGGCCTGGTCGAGCAGAAGGAACTGCCTTATTTTTACAGTGCTGCGGATTTGTGCGTGTTTCCATCTCACTACGAAAGCTTCGGCCTTGTGGCTTTGGAATCCTTGGCATGCGGAACACCGGTCGTGGCCACCAGAGTGGGTGGTATTGAGGGTGTCATAAAAGAGGGTGAGACAGGCTACATTGTAAAAGATAACGCTCCGGACCGCCTCGCGGACAAGATCACCCTCATGCTTTCCATGTCAAAGGCAAAAGATGAGGCGATTAATTCTATCAGGGAGTCGGTCACCCGTTATAGCTGGGCAAATATCGCGGAAGCTATGGCCGAAGAGTACGAGGCCCTGCTCAGTCATTAAGCCGTTCTGAAAGACCATGCTCCCCATTTTTGGTTCAAGACTTAATTCTTACCATAAACCATCAGCTAAGCTGATGACCCAAGCTATGCTATGCGGGAAAGAGGGTTTGTTTTTTCTCTCGCCCGCTCCCGTTGGTCGCTCGAGCACACAGAGGACACAGAGAAAATAGTTGTTTTTGGTCTGATTCGTTGACCTGCCGTCGCTAAAGCTATGTCAAGGCAGGGAGGACGAATCAGATCAAATAGACTCTGGGAGCTCTGTGCGCTCTGTGAGAGGTAAAAAGACCCCTTTAGGAGTGGTTGTTAACTCTCCCTATTCTATGCTTTTTCGAGTGGGGATCGGCGGCAAGGTCTTTTTGATACCATAAACTGCTGGTCCTAAGATCAAATCCAATCGAGTGATAAAGGGCACGGGCTGGCTTATTGTCGCAGTCAACTGTCAAATCAACAAAACGGACACCTCTGCTTTTTAATTGGGTGAGCCCAACTATGAGTACCTTTTTACCTACCCCTTTTCCCCGGTAATTAGGATCCACCCCTATCATATTGATACGGCCTCTCTTTCCTCCCATAACTGCGCCTTTCCCAAAATCTATGTTGGCCCAGCAATAACCAATGGGTTCATTCCGGTCCAGACAGAGGGTGAGATCCTCTAGAGAGACCTTTGGACGGTGAATACGGTAACTGATTTCTTCGGTGGTATTCGGATTGAATCCCCATGTATCGAGAAAAGAACGATTTTGAAGATTGGTCAATTTTTCATCTTCACCCTCCATCATAGGGCGACAAGGGTAATCATCAGGGGTCACATCTGAAAAATGGGCTTTTGAGAGGTCCAGCCTCAGTTCCAAAAAACGGCGGACAAACCGAAAACCCATTTTCGCGAAAAGCCGTTTTCCCGACTTATCATCCTGTGGGATGTTTACCTGAACTTTGTTTGCCCTTAATGTCCCGGCACGCTCAGTAGCACGCTCAACAAGCTTTTCAGAGATCCCTTTCCTTCTGTGCGCAGGGTGCACCAGATATTGAAGAACGGCCCTCCCAATTTCCAGTTCGGAGAGGATGTCGATATATCCTATTATGCTCTCCCTGTTTACTGCGACAAAAAGATTCCTTTCAGGGTCGTGATTCGGCCGATCAAGATTGTCGATCAATTCCCGGACCAAAATTAGGTCATGGGCTGCCTCCAGTTTCGCCACTTCCTCCCAAAACCGGATTAATGCTTCACGGTCTTCGGGGCGATAGGGTCGTATGCTTGTGTCGATTGCGCTCATGTCTTTGCATGGATGGGGTTGTGAGACCAACCTCCGCTTTCACTTTCAATGTCAATTTTTAAGGTTCTTCTCCAATTTAGTTGGAGAAGAGGATTCGAGGATCCAAGGATTCAAGGGTTCAAGTGTATGTTTTGCAACGATCTTATTAATGCTTTAAACGTCCCTCATTCATAATAGGAATAAAAGAGTATATCGATCTTGTTCTATGAGTTTACCAGCCATCCTGTAAGTATCCAAATAGGGTTTATGAAATTTCTATAACTATTTTAACGGCCTGTACTTCTATGGTATTTCACTCGAATCCTTGACCCCTCGACCCCTTGAATCCTCCTAATCTGAGCAAGCTTTTTAAAAATGAACTCCACAATTTTCTTTCAACTAAATCGGAGATGATCTTTTTTAAAAACATTGTAGCCTTGCATCCTGTTACTGTCAAACGGCAGTGAATGGTGAACAGTAAACAGTAAACGGTGAACAGTGAATGGTAAACGGAGTTCTCTAAAACCCATTATTGTTGTAGGGAGTTTTGGACTGGATGGTGGATTTGCCGGTTTGGTGGGGTTGCCTGAACCACAAAACGGTATTATTTTTATGAAACAATCTCTAAAAATTGGAGACAAAAAAAGATTCAAGGGGTCGAGGATTTGCTAAATAGAACCTCAGAATATCGAACAAGGAATTGAACCCGCCACAGTAACGGCGGGTAAATATCGAAGGGAAAAAACTTCATAATTCGATATTCCTTGTTCGATATTCAATATTCGTTTTTTAATTTTCTGGAATCTTTGAACCCTCTTCTCCAACCAAATTGGAGAAGTGTCTTTCTATTAAATGTTGGAATTTCTCAAGGGATCTATGATATGGGAGAGGTCCTTGTATGATAAGAGGAGATTTGTAGATGGATTCTAATACAGCTCAAGTGATGGTTGTGACACCCCATCCCGATGATGCCGAGTTTGGTGTGGCAGGCACGGTCGCCCGTTGGACCAGCAATGGGAGAGAAGTTGTGTATGTGGTTTGTACCAATGGCAACAAAGGGACCAATGATGTCACGATCAAACCGGAAAAACTCTCGGAAATTCGTCAGGAGGAACAGCGGGCCGCAGCCAAACTGCTGGGTGTAAAGGAGGTCATATTCCTTAACCACCCTGACCAGGGTCTCGAGGACACGCCGGAGTTCAGAAAGGAAATTGTGCGTCTAATAAGAATTTATCGGCCTGAGACTGTCGTTACTGCAGACCCTTATCGTCGATATGTCTGGCATCGGGACCACCGGATTACCGGTCAAGTCACCTTAGATGCGGTCTTCCCATTTGCCCGAGACCACTTTTCCTATCCCGAGCTGATACAGGAAGGGATTATGCCACATAAAGTCAAAGAGATGTTGTTCTGGGCGGCAGAAGATGTCAATTATAGATCCGATATTACCAAAACTTTCGACATCAAGCTGGCAGCATTACGATGTCATAAAAGCCAGGTAGGGGAAATCCCGCCGGGAGAGTTGGAAGAAAGGTTAAAAGAGAGGGCCAGGATGTTGGCCGAAGGGGAGGACTTTCAGTTGGCGGAAGGTTTTCACCGGGCAGAAGTATGGCAGTAAACAATCCAGGGTAGAGGTCTCCGTGATATGGGTCGATAAAAAAATACGAATATCGAAATCCGAAATCCGAAACAAATCCGAAATTCTAAGGCTCAAATTCTCAAAACGTTATTGACACTTCTGTATTATAAATCCAAAAAATTCATTAATTCAGCGACTTTCTTGAATGCATAAGGTCTTAATCAACGGCTTTCCTTCTTCAAGTTCCCTATTGTTTTAGGAAATTTCTTCACAAATGATCTGAGATCGCTTTTGAATTTTAGAACGCGAACCTAGAAGGCATATTGTTTGGAATTTCGATTTTTGGTCATTTGAATTTGTTTCGTATTTCGATATTCGAATTTCGGGTTTACCCCTCTTTTATAAATGTTTGGACATATGAACATCCTATATATTTCATATGGCCATTTTAAGGTGCAGGAATTTTGAAACGGGGTTCTAGGCGGAGAGCCAGAGCACGTCCCCACAGAGACTAGGATCGTGTGCTTGGGCCGAGAAAACGTCAAACTCCGCCTTCTCTTTTCCCAAAAGGGTAGAATCTCCATGGCCCGGGTATATCTGGGTATCCTCAGGCAGGACGAAGATCTTCTCGGTTAATGATTCGATGATTTGTCTAAGATCGGCTGGGGAACCCGTCTTACCTGGGCCACCCGGGAAAATGGTGTCTCCTGAAATGAGATATTTCCCCGTCAAAAGGCATATACTGCCTGGGGTATGTCCGGGCGTATGGAGCACCTTGAGCTCTACTTTTCCGAAGGATATGGAATCCCCATCTTTGAGGAGAACCTCCGGTTGTGAAGGCAGCTTTCCCGCATCTTGAGGATGGACAGCTACCGGAACCCCCAAACTGGCCTTTAACTCACCGAACGCTTCCAGGTGGTCCATGTGGTTGTGGGTTATTATGATGTATTTGGGATCAAGCCCTTTTAAATGCTCAAGAATTTTCTCCGCTTCTGCGGGTGCATCAACCAACACGCTCTCACCCGTTTGGCGGCAGGACAAAATGTAACAATTGGTTCCATAAGGACCCAATGAAAGCTTGTCAATCTGAAGGTTTTCATCTTCTATTACAGTTGTCATAGGACTCCATTCCTTTATAACCCTCTCTCACCGGGGATGGGGAAATCACGCAAACGATTAATAATGAAGCAGGTTCGGTGAAATCGGCGATCCCGATGGTTTATGCAAAATTCAAGTGGTTGTTATTTCGGGCCATCCTGTCCCTTTTTTTTCTGTCCGGGAACCGACGGTTTTTCTGGAAGAGGGGTATATTCCCCGTCTCCGATGCGATAAGGAACAGCTCTCAAGAATAATCCGATCTCTCCACTTTCAGCAATGCGCCATAATCGGCCGGACCAGGTATCAAGCATAAACTTATCTTTGTGGGAAGCGGAGATCTGTCCAAAAACAAATCGCCCGTTCTCCGATGATAAAAGTTTTGGTTCTAATTTTTGTTGGGGAGGGGCTCCCCCAAGTCCAAACTGTGCACGGGCCTGGGTCAAGCCGGACAAGAGAAAGAAAAACAGGGCCAGAACCATAACAAAAACCTTTCTGTTTTTTAGCATTTTCTCGATCTCCTCCCTTCTTTTCCTATAACCTTAAAGATGTCATATGAACCACGGATGTCAAGTTTATTTATAGACAAAACTATAAATCTATAGGTAGGCATCTTTTGGGAAGCGTATGAATCACAAAGATTTTTTAGCTCCCAGCTCAGCTCTAATGGTCTCTCTTTAAGTCATTAAAGTCTTGGGATTTTGCTAAAAAAAACAGATTTCGAAAGGGTCCATTTGCCCAAGCCCAGTCAGGGCGGTTTCTTAATTAATTTGGCTTCTTCAAAAGGGTGGAAAAAGGGATCAAAAAAATGGCCAGATTTTGGTTGACCCAAATCCTCTATCTAATTAAATTATCAGGAATGAAATTGGTAGCTTATGGAGTATTCCTGATCCTCCATCATGGTATTAGATGCAAGGCGCCGAAGAGCGACGACTGAGGCGTATGGAGCAATACGCCGCAAGGAGGAGTGAGTGAAGGCAACGCCGCAGATGATACCATGATGGAGGATCAGGTTGACTTTCCCTATTGCTTTATGAAATTAAAGTGGTATATTAGGGTCTTATTGAATCACAGGGTGTCTTATAAATTTTATCTTATATCTTCCTGAAACGAAGTAGCGGGAGATTATTCGATTTATATTTGAGACGGATATCATCATTATCCGGAAGCGGATCTTTCATAAATCGATAGATGTCCGACAAACTTATAGGGAAATAGATAAGTCTCGCCACTATCGTTCCTGGGCTGGGGGGATTTGTGAACCAATACGGTCAAAATCGTCGGTGGTTATTGATAGTCATTATCATAGTCCTTGTCCTGTTTATTGCTGCCGGAATCTGGTTTCTAAAAAGGGCTAAGGACACCCCTTCTCAAACTGCCACGGGAAGCAAGGGCACCGCTGCGCTCCCTCGTATGGCAAACCTCCCTCCACCTGAGCCAATACCCACGCCGCCTACTCCCTCCTATGGGCCGAATGCACCGGTCATTGAGCAGGCGAGAAAAGCAATGAGAGAGGGAATCGATCCTGCCGGTGCCGTTGCCCTATCGAAAACCCTGCCTGAGAGCCCCGAACGCCCCGATGCAGCTTTTCTTTTATTGGAATATGCCGCCGAAGGAGGAAATGCAGAGGCCGCTCTAACCGTCGGGCAGTACTACGATCCTACCCATGAGGGACCGAGCGGGAGTATACGAAAAAATTCAGAGACGGCCTATGAATGGTATAAAGAGGCCCTATCAGGTGGACAAGAAGAGGCGAAAAAATATCTGACTAACCTCCAAAAGAGGGTTCAAGATCAGGCGAAGAATGGATCAAGGGAAGCCAAAGCCCTTATTAAAAGATGGCGTTAGGCCCACCGTAATGGAGGAAAAGCATGAGACTAAGGATGCTCAGGACATTTAGGCCGGGTAGGTTGTTCATCTTGATGACTGTAACGGTCTCCTGCATGATACTCATGTTTGTGGATATCGCTGCCTCCCAGCAATGCAAACCTTTGCTCATCCCCGGTAAACGAACCCTCTTTCAAAGGGTTGTGACCCATCCAGGAGCCAGTCTATACGCCGCCTCTGGCGATTCTGAAACAAAGTTGCAAGACAGGATCAAGCCCTTTACGGTGTACTATGTCTATGAGAGGGCTTCTCGGAATGAGGCGAATTGGCTCATGGTCGGTTCCTCCAGCAACTGCAAGATCGTTGGGTGGGTCAAAGAGAATATGGTTTCCGATTGGCGACATTCTTTGACCTTGATATTCACAGAAAGAACCGGACGTCAACCCGTCCTCTTTTTTAAAGACATGCAACCCCTTTGGGAAGTTGCTGCTTCTCCTTCACCAGGGGACGCCGCAACCAAGATCGCGTCCGAATTTGTGGCCATCAAGGAGGGACGCACGAAGAGGCGTTCTGATTTTCCGATCCTGGCCATGGAACCGCCGGAGGAGGCAGTTTCGAAAGACCGGTTCTATATCATGCCCATTTTCGAGACGGCAGAGCTGTTCGAAGGGGTGAAGTTTTTGAAACTCGCCTCCATCGATCCAGGCACCTGGCAAATGCCGGAAGAATTAGACCTGCGAACGGGCATAGTGTTCGTCATTGACACCACTATCTCTATGAAAAAATATGTCGATCGCACCGTTATGGCTGTACGAAAGATATATGAGGCTGTCGAAAGCGCCGGTCTGTCTGATAAAGTGGCCTTTGGTTTGGTCGCTTTTCGTAACAGCACCGAGAGGTCTCCCGAGCTCGGATATATCAGTAAAGTCATCTCCGACCTGAGAGACGGGCGAGAGAGAGCGGCGTTTGAATTGGCCCTGACCAGCGCCGAAGAGGCGAAGGCATCGAGCCATTCTTTTAACGAGGACGCCTTTGCGGGCCTCAAGATGGCCCTTGAAGAGCTAAATTGGGCACCCTACCTGTCGAGACTCATTTTTTTGATAACGGATGCCGGTGCCATCCGAAACGATGACCCCTATTCCACCACGGGCATGAATGAGAAAGGCATAGCAGACATGGCTGCGGCCAAAGGGGTGAAAATCTTTGCCCTACATGTCAAGACCCCTTCGGGGAAGAGATTCAATAACCATGCTTATGCCGAGGTGCAATACCGATCACTAACCGGGCATTCAGATGAAACCATTGGAGACCTCTATGTGCCTATCGAAGCAGAACAACCGGAGACCGGAGTGCAAGGCTTCGGACGGGTGGTTGAAGGGGTTGCGGCCAAAATGGTCGACCTGGTGCGGGCAACAGCCGCCGGTGAGCGTCTCTCCTTGCCGGATCAATTATCATCGCCACGAGTAGATGTGGTCGCAGATGTGGAACGCAAAGCGGCCATATTGGGATATGCCATGCAGCTAGACTTTCTCGGACGACGTGGTCGCATTCAGGCCCCCAAAGTGGTCACTTCTTGGGTATCGGATATGGACCTTGTTCGACCCGATATACCCTCCTTCCAGGTGACCCTCATGTTGACCAAAAATCAGCTGAGTGATCTGCATCAGCGTTTGAAGGTGATTCTAGATCAGGCCCAGAGGACCAAGAGAACCGGGGCAAGGGACTTTTTTCAGAGTATCCTCTCTGCTGCAGTCCAGACTTCACGGGACCCGACACAGCTTGGGAAGAGGGCCAATGAGGAACTGGGACAGTTAGGTATCCTCGCTGAATTCCTGGACGGCCTTCCTTATTTAAGTAGTATCATGAGGTTAAAAGAGGAGGATTGGTATCGCCTGAGTATCGGGGAACAACAGGCAATCGTCGATGACTTGAAGTCCAAAATAAGAAGGTATCAGCAATATCACGATGATGTGGAGAACTGGGTGGGCTTCGGGGAAACCGATCCAGGGGATATGGTCTATCGCGTCCCCTTGAGTATGATGCCCTGACCCTGACAGGAGATAATTGTGTTTGGTAACGGCAACCAACCGGCTGAAAATGGGAATGCTTCCCCGGCCTCGACCTCCAATGAGGTTCACCAGGGAGAGGTTTTTCATCTCAAAAGCGTAACCAAGCACTGGGCCGGAGAACAGGGTTTCCTTTTGACGGTCCCGGAGCTGCGTATTTGTCGGGGAGAAAAGGTGGCCCTGGTCGGATTCAGCGGGTGCGGCAAGAGCACATTGCTCGACTTGATAGCTATGGTGCTGCGACCTGACAGGGCTGTAGAATTCTCGTTCCGTCCCGACCAGAAACAACAATTGAATGTGATGGAGGCCTGGAAGCGTAAGGATTTGGATGTGCTCGCCGATGCCCGCATGCATCATATGGGCTACGTTCTTCAGACCGGGGGTCTCCTGCCATTTCTTTCCGTTCGCGACAACATCGGCCTCAGTAGGGAGGGGCTGGGTCTGCCGGTTAAAGAGGCGGTGGAAGCGGTTGCGGGACGACTGGGAATCGAACGACACTTGGATAAATATCCGGTGCAATTATCAGTTGGGGAGAGGCAAAGGGTGGCTATCGCAAGAGCCATGGCCCATGAACCGTCCGTGGTCATTGCCGATGAACCGACCGCATCTCTCGATCCCATCAACGCGGGGGAAATTATGGGCCTTTTTTCCAATCTTGCCGACGAGTTCCAAGTAACCCTTGTTGTGGGGACTCACGACTGGGAACGGGTGGAGGAACGCGGATTCCGCCGCATAAAATTCGAACTGGAAAAGGATGTCGCCGATGGAACCGTCAGGGCCACAGTATCGGGTTGAGCGGGTGGATAGATGTCCGGTTTAAGAACGATCGTCCGATTGTCGCTAAGCGACTATTTCCATGAGCGGTTGCTTTCGGCCTGTGCTATCCTGGGTTTGGCTGCCGTCCTGGCGCCATTACTGGTGTTATTCGGAGTGAAGAGCGGCATTATCAATACCATGGCCGACCGTTTGATCGAGGATCCTCGGAACCGGGAGGTCTCGCCAGTGGGGAGCGGAAGGTATGGGGCCGACTGGTTTTCAATGATGGCCGGTCGTCATGATGTCGACTTTATCATCCCCCAAACCCGCTCGATTGCCGCCAATATGATTCTCTATAAAAGAGATGGCGAGCAAATCCGCACTGTGGCTGTTGACCTCATCCCTACAGATAAAGGGGATCCGCTGCTGGAAAACTGGGGAACGATTCCGACCGATGACACCGCTGTGGTACTCTCAGAGCCTGCAGCGCGTAAAATGAATGTATCCGCAGGACAAGAGGTCATTGGAAGGATTGGGCGATCCCTAGGGGGGCGCAAGGAACAGGTCACTGTCCCTTTGCAGGTGGCTGCTGTCCTTCCCCCTGAGGCCTTTACGCGAGAGGCCGCCTTCGTGCGGTTGACGTTGTTAGAGGCAACAGAAGACTACCGAGACGGTCGAGGTTCGGAGGTCCTTGGATGGCCTGGGAATGCGAGACCGGCCGGGCCGCGAGAATATTCAAGTTTTCGACTCTATGCCAGCTCCATCTATGATGTTGGGGCGCTTCGGGGCTTCTTGCTGGATCAGGGCCTGGAAGTCTTTACAAAGGTTGAGGATATCGAGGTGGTTCAAAGGCTTGATCGTTCCTTTGCCGTCATATTCCAACTCATCGCCATTGTGGCGATCTTTGGGTATTTCGCCTCCATGGCCAGCAACATCCTGGCTAACGTAAGCCGGAAGAGCCGTCACATCGGGGTTATCCGCCTGCTCGGTTTTTCAACCCGCCGCATCGTCTGGTTCCCTGTCGTTCAAGCATTGGTTACAAGCCTTCTGGGAATCGTGACGGCCGCGTGTTTCTATCTGGTCTCGGCAATCCTTATCAACCGCTTGTTTGCCCAGCATCTTTCCCCCGGTGAATATGTTTGCAGGTTGTCTGTCTTGCACTTCCTGATTGCGTTTGCCTTGACGGTGGCCCTGTCGATGCTTGCGTCCGCCTACGCCGCTTTTCGGGTGGCGAAGATTGAACCCTCGGAAGTTATCCGCGATGTTTAGGGAAGGTCGATAAAGGTCAATTATGGACTTAAGGCAACTTCTGACTCCGGCCCTGGTCTTTTCTTTTTGCTTGAGCCTGATGGCGTTGCCCTGGACTGCCCTGGCGCAGGAACGTCTTAAACAGCAACAGAGATTTTCTCCCCGTCCGCCACCACTACAAGCTGCGATCAACCCTAAGCCCCTGTTTGATGATTTTGAGCTACCGATGCCCTGCGGCGGCACCATGATCTTGCGGCATGTCTGCGTACCCGCTTCAGGATATTTTGAGGATTTGTCTCTTGAGCTCGGATGTGAAGATTGTGGGCGACAAGACCAAAGTTTCATGGAAGGGAAACGGACATCGACAGTCCTGGGGCCGTTTACGCTCACGGATTTGCCTAAACAGTGGCGAGTCCGGTTGAAGGCAATGGCAAAAAAAGGCGATGGCCGCTGCCCGTCGACGGGGGATGGGGATACAAAAGGCTTTTATTATTTCATGGGCAAGTATGAGATCTCCACATTCCAGTGGAAAGCTGTCATGGGGGATCAATG
>JAQYVK010000319.1 GCA_030145585.1 Desulfatiglandales bacterium
GGACAAACGGAGAAGCACGTGGAACAGGCAACCGTTGCCTTGGACCAGTAACCATGACATTTTTGCGCATTATCAAAGTAGGCACGATGTCCCGGGTTGTTCCATGGACCTGCCACCTCCCAGGTCGGTTCGGTCTCCTCACTCAATGCGCCTGAAGGGCAGGCCTCTGCGCACTTCTTGCAGGTGCGGCAGAAGCGCATGATCCCGGCATCAATGGGCTTGGTTGGGGCCAAAGGAAGGTCGGTAATCACTCTGAACAATCGCTGCATCGGCCCATATTCGGGACTGATCATTCGGTTTAAACGACTCATTTCTCCCAGTCCGGCCATGACGGCAAAAGCGGGGGCGATACCCAAGGCGTTCCAAGACGTCCCCATCAGCCCTTGGTAACCCAACATGTACAGAAAAGTCTGGAGGTCATCGATGATGAAACGAGACCGGGCATAGGCAAGATAAGTGACCGACGCAGACAAAGGGGTGGGGGTTCGTCCTTTTGTTCGCTTCATCAACTCCTCAGACATCTGTACCGAAATAACGATGACCCACCTGGCTTTATTGGGTATCACCCGTTTTTTGTCGGTCTCATAGGCCTGGTCTACATCCTCAAATTCCAGTTTCTTACCACCCGGTTTAAGGGGATCGTCAACAGAATAGACCAGTTTTCGGGTGTTTTCGTCCAATTCGAGGAAACCGACTTGTGAAGCGCCAAAGTACCTGGCAACCGCCCGGATCATCCGGGCATTTTCTTCGGGGTCCCCTTCCCACCGGGGTACCCCCATTTCCTGGGGGCTTTGTATCTTTCCGCCACCAAACCCACCGACAGAGATGGAATGATGACAGAAGCCATTGAAACTGTTCTCGACAGCCCCTCGGCGCACTGCCATGTTAAGGGCCTGATCTCTCAGGGTATAGCCCGGCTTGTTTTCTAGTATCCACTGCTTTGCGGTTTCTTCCCTGAGGACTCCAACCGGCTTGCTTCTCTCTTTTGTATCACTTTTCTCCGCGATTTCATGCCGGGTTTTACGAGCATCAAAACGTTCCATCCGATCCCAGTCCACCTCCATCGTGGGCTTGTTTACCGTTCGCACCCACCAAGGGCGTTTCCAAACGGCCCTGGGCGATGAAATGACTTCGTCGAGGTCATGGAACTGGGGTTTCGAATCATCGGAGTTTTCTCGAGACAGACCCATCCGCTTCATCTGCTCTCGATTGCTTACTGTGCTGTGATGTTTATTGTTCATACTTTAAAAGCGAACCTTCTGAAACATTAACAGGATATAATAATCAATTAAAAAGCTTGATTGGAAATTATAAAACATGGTTTAAATGATTTTTTATTAATATTAACAAGACATACAAAGATGAGATTAGGATTTCCCCCAATCCTAGAGTGGATCGCCAACGGCTCTTCGATTGAATCTCTCCTCAATCGGTTCAGGACTAAAGCAAGTCGCCCCTCCTGAGAACACTTTCTTTTTTATATGGTACTGAGTGCGTTGTCAATATAATACGGCATGCTTAAAAAACATATTGATAACCTCAATTAATAATGGTAATACCATAAATACCCTTTAAAATTCTCCCCGGAGTATAAAATGAACCAAGATTTGCCCTTTAATCAGGTCAAAAAGGTCCGGTTGTATGAGGAAGTGGCTGAACAGATAAAAAAGGCCATTTTCGATGGAAAACTCAAACCGGGTGACCGTCTTCCCTCGGAGCGGGAGCTTTGTAAGGTCTTTGGGGTGGGACGTCCTGCCCTCAGAGAGGCTCTAAGAACGCTTAATGTCCTTGGCTTGATTGAAGTAAATACCGGGGTTCGGGGTTCCTTTGTCAAAGGTGTCGATATCACGCAGTACATGGAGGCTGTCAGAGAGGAGTTGGCTCACCTTATACAGGTGGAGGAAGAAACGGTCGCTGATCTTCTCGAGGTTCGAAGATACATGCAGGCCGGTCTGGTCCGTGCTGCCGCCCGGAAGGCCACACCTGATGACTTCGCCGAATTAGATCGGCTCATTCAGGAGATGGAGGGGTGTGGTGATGATGTTTACTCCTATTTTCCGGTAGCCATCGAATTTCACCGCAAACTTGCCCTGGCGACTAAAAGCAAGGTCTATTTCTTGTTCTGGAAAATATTCGAAGATATTCTTCATAAAGCTTACACCCTGGAGAAATTGTTACCCCAGGAGACCAAAAAACTCATTGAACACAACAAAATTCTATTAAAGGCGATAAAATCCGGAGATGTTACTGCTGTGGACAAAGCCGTGGCCCTTCACCAAGAGGAGGATAAATTTTTCTCCGACCTTTTGAAGGACTTGGGTCCAGAGGGAAGGAAACAGCTTCAATAAACTATAGAAGAGGATATGAAAATGGCACCTTCAAGTACTGTCAGCAATAAAGATCGTATGAAATCCATGGGCTTGGATGAGAGGGATGAAGGAACTTCCGCTCAAAAATTTCATGACTTGGATGAAGTCATGGCTTCCCCCTTGGCGGATTGGAAACGCCCCTGGTGGGTGCGAACGGTTGATGAGCCTACTATGGAAGTGGATTGGGACGGCATGGAACGGTTTGATGCGCGGAAGATACAGCAGGTTTCATGGCGTAAATATGTGGGTGAAGAGAAGGCCAAAGAGCTCAATCAACGCAGGGAAGAAAAGATGAAGCAATGGATCCTGGATAACAAGCCGGGATACACCCTTAGGGATCGCGCTCTTGATATTTCTGGAGGCCAGGCCGGTTCTAAGGGAACCAGCTTTCTGGGTTCCTGGTATGTCACCGCATCCGCGACGAAGGATGAAGGGAAAGTTTATACAAAGGACGTGACACACTCTAAGCTTACGGATCCGGCCCGTCCCAGACCCCTGAGTCCCGAGGAATTGGGTGTCCCCCGCTGGGAAGGGAGTCCTGAGGAAAATTCACGCATGATTCGGGCCGCCTTGAGGCATTACGGGGCGGATCAGATCGGATTCGTGGAATTGAATGAACGCCACCGGAAATTTATCTATGAGATAGATGCACTGGACGGAAAAGCCTTGATGTTCGAGAATGTTGAACAGGCTTATGAGACAGAAAAAAAGCGAGTGATACCGGACAAGGCGAAATGGGTCATTGTCTTTTCAATTCAAATGTCTGAAGACCTGCTTAAACGAAGGTCGGGGTTGGCACCGAGCGCATTTTCCAGCTCAGCCAGTGGTGCGGTTTATGGACAGGCCAGGAACATCATGGACCGGCTTCAAGCGTTCCTGCATATCCTTGGTTATCAAGGACTGATGGGGACTTGGTTCAACGGGCTCGGTATTGCGCCCGCATTCGGTGTCATGGCGGGATTGGGTGAAATGAGTCGGCTTAACCGGATGATCAGTCCGGAATATGGGCCCCTCCAGAGGGTATTCAAAATTGTAACAGACCTGCCCCTCGCTCCAACAAAACCAATCACCGCCGGCATTATGCGCTTCTGCCGAACATGTAAGGTCTGCGCGGAAAAATGCCCCGCCGACGTCCTCAGTATGGAAACAGAACCTACCTGGGAAACAGTGGGGCCATGGAACAACCCCGGCCATCGCACCTGGTATGAGAACTCGACCGCCTGCCGGACGTGGTGGTCGATATCCACGGCCGGGTGCTCAACCTGTTTTGCGGTCTGTCCCTTTAGTAAAAAGGATAAATCCTTCATCCACAAAATTGTAAAAACGACGATAGCGAAAAATCCCATTATGACAGGGGTTGTCAATAATATCATGACCAAAATGGATGGTATTTTCGGATATCAGGACCAAAAGGATCTTGAGGCCTGGTGGGGACTCAATATGCCTCCCCATGGTATAAAAAATTCCAGATGGACCGACCTTGAATAAGTCTCCTCCTGTAGAGCGGGTGACCTCAAGTAATCCCCTCGAAGTGGGTATCTAAATATTTTAGTGGTTCAAATCCGAATTTCGAAACTCGAAACCCGAAACAAATTCGAATGCTCTAAATTCGAATGACAAAAACAAAAAATATGAGCTCATCTTTTCATAAGGTTGCTTATGGGGATACTGCTGGAACATCCCTCGTTTTGAACATTGGGAATTCGGATTTTATATTTGTTTCGTATTTCGAAATTCGTGCTTCGAATTTTTTGGGTAATTCCTCCATGGATCGATAGAACCATTATGGGTCCTCTGCCAGAGGCGCCGAAGAATAAGCCTCGTGAGGGTTTGCCCGATCCTTAACCATAGGGTGATGCAACGACCAGGACGACACATTTCTCATTTCCATTATTGAAAAGGCTGTGTAATGAACCGGTGGGAATCCATGTGGCATCTCCCGGTCCCACCTGCCTCGATTCTTCATCCACCCGCATCTCTCCGGTCCCTTGCATCATGAAGTAGATTTCCTCATAGGGATCCCTATGAGCCTCGAGTTCCTTGTTCGGTTCCAAGGTGCCGATCGCAAGAAAACCGATTTCTTTTAATATGCGTTGGTCCAATATCATTTGAGCGATACCGCCGCCATGGGCCCTATAGGTGGTATCCATAACCTCTTTATCGTTGATATTCCTGACGATCATTGAAGACGCCCCCTTTCTATCCTCTGAGTACAATTCTAAATCCAGTATTGACATCTCTAAACAGAATGAAGCCCAACTAAAAAATTGCAATCATAATTATCGATGAATATCATCTATGCTTCTATTCAAGACGTAACACGCATATCGGCCAACATAACGGGAAAGCGATGACCATTTTCCCACGGTTACCAGAAAACCTAATAGGGCGGCAGAACTATTATGATATTGGATAGGGCAGGTCGTCTTTAGAACGCTCCTTACGAAGGGAGCGCCGTGTTTGGGAAACTTTTGACCTGCTGTTTACAGACATTTATCCTACTCGTCTTCTCTCCAATTCCAGTCTTTGCCGCCCTTGAAAACGCCTGCATTCATTTCATTACTGATAAAAAGATTGGCTTCCGGGAAACTCTGGACCATTGCGTAATAGAAATTGCCCTCGTCCTTGGTTTTGGCGATTTGCTCTTCGGTAGCGGCCAAATAGTCTTTCATAAAAGTGTAGCATGATGTATCGAAAGGCATACCCGGCTTCTGATGGCCCGGAATGGTAACTTCCGCATTCATCTTTTCCAACCGTTCAACATCCCGTATCCACTGCTGCCGCTCTTCGGCCGTAACCTCGCATGTGAAGGGATGTGCCTGGTTGAACAGGACATCGCTGCCGTAGATTGTGCTGATGGAGGGTATCCAGACCACGGTATTGTATTTCAAGTCGCCCATGACTTCCGGAATAATCTCAATCCGTTCCCCTTCCAGTTCGAAGAAGTTTTCGTTCAGCGATTCAATATTGACGGTCGTTCGGCATACATTGGTCGGACCGATTACATTTTCCCAATGATCGAGCTTCCCGAAAAACTGACGGTTGATCGTACCGGCTACCGATGGAAGTGCGACACACTTAGCGGACGGGAAAGCCTCCGCTATGACTCCCAGGCCGAAATAATGATCCGGGTGAGCATGAGTCACATAAATCGTTTTTAATTGTTTGCCCGTTTCCGTTATTTCCGCAATGACTCGATGGGCATTCGACAATGTCCATTGAGCATCTAGCAGAACCGCATCAGTTTTTCCCATTACGACTACAGAAGCAACCTCAAAACCCTTTTCATCGCTGAAATACGTTTTGGTGGATAGCTTGTTCCCCCCAAAGGTATTGATTCTTACCTCCATAGACTCGTCCCCCAAATTTAAAATTCTATATCCACGTGTAATAGAGTATGCCCTGTGCCCTTAAAACCGGACAGGCAACAAAAGCAAAAAAATCGTCACCTTCCCCCGTACCGACTACAAATCGTCAACATGGGTTCCCCTCAGAGTGATAAAGGTTAGGATTGAACGTTGGGGATAAAAATAACAATATTTGGCAAATTTATGACAATTAGGTTGATTCTGTCAAGGAATTCACATTCTATGATATTTCCGGGATATATTTCTGGGGTAAATTTCTGAGGAAAATCGGCAGGTTCAAGATCCTTGGGGTTGGCAAAGAGTCCCCCCGGAATCTGGCATATTATTTGCAGAAAGCATATTGATGATTTTTTTTGGACAGATTTCACGCATGGTGCCGCCGCGAAGTGGGCTTAGACTCATGTCAAGACTCGTTTGAGCCGTTGCGCCCGGGTTAATAGAGCGATCAGTTCATCTTGCACCCTGGTTCCTGCTGGTGAATTATGTCTGTTTTGATCGTTTTTCTTCTTGT
Source organism: Desulfatiglandales bacterium (assembly GCA_030145585.1). Classification (GTDB taxonomy): domain Bacteria; phylum Desulfobacterota; class DSM-4660; order Desulfatiglandales; family HGW-15; genus JAQYVK01. The sequence continues at coordinate 6,249 of JAQYVK010000319.1, forward strand.
TCTTTGCCCTTTGCCGGGACGATGAGTTTTCTGATTGGTGCGATCGGCGGATGGCCGCCTCCGAGCGAATATCACATGGTAGAGCGCCAGGTAAATAACGTGACTGGCGGAGGTGCGGTCGGAGTACCTGCGCAGCAGGTTTAATTAGGAATCGTGGGGTAGAATAGCAGTTTTGGATACAGTGACTATAAATATGGATACACCTCTATTCTTTTCAAATGCATGTCAAATTCTCGGTAATATCAATTATAGTTCACGAATATTGGGGAAAAGCAACACATGAAATTTGATCGATCAGATCCGAATCAATCACACTTCATGCAAGCACTTGTTCCCATGGTGGATCTGTTTGCTGTGCTTGCGATCGTGTTCATGATTCATTCGAATGAAGAAATCACGACCACCAAATCGGAAAGTGATAAAAGGATACAAGAGATTACTGCAGAGGTCCAAGAAGCAAGAAAAAGGATAGAAAGGATTGACGAAGCAGAACGGGCCAGAATAGCTCGAAGAGAACAGCTGGCAAATAAGGCGAGTAAGTCGCTAGAACAAATTAAAGAAGAGCGAGAGAGAAAAGCGCAAGAGTTGTTGACGCAATTCACCGAAATGTTAGCGGCTCAACAAAGTCAAGCCACTATAGACTATGAAGACGTCCTAGCTAAAATTGAGTACGAGCACGATGAAAAACTGGAGAAGGAAGCGATTTCTCTGGAAAAAGAGAAGCAGGCGGAACTGGATAGGACAAAAGCAGAGCTGGAAACAGACCTTGAAATTAAGAAATCGGAGCTGGCCAAGACAGAACAGGAAATCAAAGAGCAAGCCCAACGTGAAACCGCAAAATTGAAAAAAGAGAAAGAGCTCGCATTAGCAAAAGCCGATCAAGAACGACTTGACGCATTAGCAAAAGCCAATCAAGAACGACTTGACGCATTAGCAAAAGCCGAACAAGAACGATTTGATGCATTGGCCAAACAGGGAGCAGAACTCGAAAAACAAAGGCAAATGGAGGTGGCCAAGACAGAGCAGGAGCTCAAAGGGCAAGCCCAACGTGAAGCCGCGAGATTGAAACAGGAAAAAGAGCTCGCATTAGCAAAAGCCGCCCAAGAACGATCTGACGCATTGGCCCAACAGGGAGCAGAACTCGAAAAACAAGGGCAAATGGAGTTGGCCAAGACAGAGCAGGCGCTCAAAGCGCAAGCCGAACGTGAAGCCGCGAAATTGAAAAAAGAGAAAGAGCTCGCATTAGCAGCAGCCGCCCAAGAACGAGCAGACGCATTGGCCAAACAGGGAGCAGAACTCGAAAGACAAGGGCAACTGGAGTTGGCCAAGACAGAACAGGCGCTCAAAGAGCAAGCTGAACGTGAAGCCGCGAAATTGAAAAAAGACAAAGAGCGCGCATTAGCAGCAGCCGAT
>JAQYVK010000320.1 GCA_030145585.1 Desulfatiglandales bacterium
ATCCTTCACATTCTCAATGGGGATCTCTCTTTTGGACATATCCTCACACCTTTCATCAAGAATCTAACCACAACGCTCCAATACTCCCCCACTCCATTACCCCGGTTTAATTATTTCGACATAGCCAAAAGTCTCTGACCACGCATAGAAGATGCTGATTTCTATAAAGATGGGGGCAATTCTTCATTCCAGTCACAAACCACGCCTATTTTTGTTTCATCCTCGTATATGGCGCTTCTTGTTCGACACTCACCCGTCTTCTCATCAATCTCGATTTCAGACAAATAGGATGTTTCGTAACCTAGTTTTTCGATCAACTGATCCATGATCATATTGGTGAGCGGACATATATAAGGTTTCACACCATCTTTCTTGAGCCTAACTTCCTTAGGGAGATGGGCGCAACCTTTCATGTTAAGGGTGAGCAGGACCCCCTTTCCCCCAATTTTATGAGTCATTTCCGTGACGAGCCCGCTATCCACGATTTCTTTTATGCTATTCCGAATCACCTCGTCCGGAGTATTTCCTTGGATGTTTTTGGACTGGATGAAATCCACACCGACCATTTCCACTTTCCACGCAGCACAACCGGACAGTTCATGAAAAAGGAGTTCTTCCAGCCGGACCATCAGTTCATTACAATATTCCATCTTATTCATATCTTGGCCTCTCCTTTCTGCCAAATTCTTCCCAATAAACCATATCCTCTAAGAGCTTCTTCGGCCTTGGATGTTTTCGTGCTTCTGCGGGCCATCCAAAGGCGACATATGCGATGACCTTATACTCTCCCATGCCCGTCGGAATTTTCAGGATTTCTTTAAATTTTTTCGCATCCCTTGTGCTGGCAACCGGTCCGTGGACCCAGCACGCGCCAAGGCCGAGGGAATGCGCCTCCAGGAGCATGTTTTCGATCGCAGCTGAAAGGTCGTATGGGACGTCTACGGACCCTTCCATTAGTGTTCCAATGATGGCGATGATCACCGGGGCGTACCTGGCAAACTCAGAGACCTCCCCGGAGTACATGAACCTCAAGACCTCCGCCTTTTTTTCAGGATCCTTGATCTTCTTAAACCTTTCCTGTGACTCACCCAAGCAGTGCCAGGCCGTCATACGGGATCCACTCCCCAGTTTTGCCAACCGTCCTATCTTGTCTTTTGTTTTGGGGTTTCGAATGACGATGAATCGCCAGGGTTGATAGTTTTCACCGGTGGGTGCCCATCGGGCCGCCTCAAGGATCTTGTCGATCATTTCATCAGGAATGGGATCCGGTTTATATCTGCGGATGCTCTTCCTACTCGTTATGACATCAATTATATCTCCCATGACTAGTCCTCCGTTCTGTCCTTCTTATTTCCATCGCTCAGTCCTATTATTTGGATCGAGCTAAATTTTGAATACTTTCCTTGCTGCGCCGCCCAGGATCAATGCCTTTTCTTCTTCGGTAAAGGTGATGTCCGTTTCCGGTTCCTTGATCGCCTTCACCCACTCAGCTTCGGGAGTCAATACATTCGGATTGGGAAAACCACTTCCAAACATTACCTTATCAGCACCAACATCATCTACAGCATCTCGCAGCCATTGATAAAACCTATCAGGGTGCAAGCGCCAATACCCTTGGTACTCTGAAAAGTCCAGGTGGACATTAGGTATCGTGGCAGCTTCCAGGGCTTCATGCCTATATATCCTTGTACCAGCGTGTCCGATCACCACCGTTAGCTCAGGGTACCTCAGGGCTGCATTGGCGATAATCACTGGATGATTGTAGTCCCAGTGAGCTATTTCCTTCCCAGAGTGGATAATCATAGGCACTCCCCAGTCAATACATTTCTCATAGATGGGGAAACAAATCGGATCATCCGGGCGAAATCCCGAAGGTGGCATGAAGTAAAATCCCCTCATTCCCCAATCTTCAATGGCCTCCTTGGCTAGATCAAGAGCATTCCCTCGCCTGGGATCAAGAGCACAAATCGGTATGAACCGACCCTTATGTTTCTTCGCCGCATCGGCATGGGCCTTATTCTGCTCTCTTACGGGAACTTTTGGCTCTCCGGTTACAGCAGCCCAATCCACTGGGAAAATAACGCCCTTGTCAACCCCTGCTTTGTCCATCATTTCAACCACATGATCGCCCTCAGGATCAACCACTGGCGGGTCCATACTCAGCAACATGTCGCGAAAGTCGGTAGCGGTCTTATTTGTGTGATGGACCCGATTGTACTCAGTAATATACATCTTCCACACAAACCGTAAATACTTGCCCCTTACATAACCAGGCCCACTAAGGTGCATATGGGCATCAATAATCATCTTTTCATCCTCCTTTTATTTCTTGTTTGTTTTATATGGCAAAGAAATCCCTCCCAACCTCCCTTTGCAAAGGGAGGGGTTACCCCTCTTTGGAAAAGAGGGGTCAGGGGAGATTTCACTATGTCAATGCAACTATAAAGATAATTCCAAACTACTCCGCCACACGAGCGGCGGATAAATATCGAATTACGAACAAGGCCTCCGGCTCCGCTTCCAGCCCGTAGGACTTACAGGCCGGAGGGTAGAGCCTACGCCTCGGAGAGAATGTCGAATTATGAAGTGTTTGTTTTTCACCTTCGATATTTACCCGCCGTTACTGTGGCGGGTTCAATTCCTTGTTCAATATTCTGCGGTTCTCTTTAATATATTCAACAATCTCTGCCGGGGGAGTCCCGGGAAGAAAGACCTTTTGTACCCCCAATTTTTCTAGATCAGGGATCTGCCGTTTTAAAATGATCCCCCCCACAAGGACAGTGAGGTCCCCTTTCCCCTTTTCTCTGAGCCCCTGCATAATTTTAGGGGTCAAAACCATGTGGTCACCTGAGAGAAAACTCAGGCCCAATACATCAACGTCCTCCTGGAGAGCGGCGTTGACGACCTGCTCCACGGTCTGCCTCAGGCCGGTATAGATGACTTCCATCCCCGCGTTCATGAGATGATGGGCCACAATCTTTGCACCGCGATCATGACCGTCCAATCCGACCTTCGCGATCAAGACCCGTATCTTCCTCTTTTGCATATTGTCCTCTCACCATCCTTTATCAAGTCGATTTTGGCGTATCGTTGTATCAGACATATGTGGGTGACCTATACATAGGTTGGTGCCCTAAACTCTCCCCATTTTCCCCGCATAATCCCGCAAATTTCACCGATGGTCGCATAACATTTCACAGCCTCGATGATTTTGGGCATAAGATTCTCATCTTGATCGATGGCAAGCTCAAGGGACTTCAAGGCTTGTTTGACCTCCCCTTCCTTCCTTCCGGCCTTCATGGCTGACAGCTTCCCTTTCTGGATCTCTTCCACCCTCTCATCGACCTCGAAGAACTCCTCCTCGGCTTCCGTCTCTTCAGGCATCACAAATTTATTGAGCCCCACAATGACCCTCTCCCCCTCGTCTACGCGCTTTTGAAATTTGACACTCGACTCCTGAATTTCCTTGTAGACGAACCCGTTCTCAATGGCACCGAGCATGCCACCCATGCCGTCCAATTTTTCCAGATACTCGGAAGCCCTTTTTTCGATTTCATTGGTCAAAGACTCCACATGATAGGAGCCTGCCAGAGGATCGATGGTGTTGGACAGTCCACACTCATGGGCAAGAATCTGCTGTGTCCTCAAAGCTATTGTGGCGGCCTCTTCAGATGGAATGGCGTATCCCTCATCCCAGCAGGCCGTGTGAATGGCTTGGTCTCCGCCCAAGATACCCATGAGCGCATGCACCGTCACCCTGACGATGTTATTAATGGGTTGTTGGGTCACCAGGGTGGATCCGCATGAGCCTGTAAATATCCTGAACAGGTAGCTCTTGGGATCCTGCGCATTGAAGCGTTTCTTCATGATCTTTGCAAACAGCCTTCTCGCCGCACGATACTTGGCCACTTCCTCAAAAAGGTCCATATAACAACCGAGGCTGTAAGAAAGGCGGGGGGCAAAATAATCCACGTCGAGTCCACGCTCCTGCGCCTTTTCGATATACGTGATAGCATCCCCAAGGGTGAAGGCCAGTTCCTGTATGGCATTGGCACCCGCTTCTCTAAAATGATATCCCGCAATGTTGAGGGTGTTCCACCTGGGGATATGTTGTGCACAGTATTCCACGATATCCAGGACAAGTTTTATGCTCGGTTCCGGAGGAAAGATATAGGTCCCCCTGGCAATGAATTCCTTTAAAATATCGTTCTGGGTGGTCCCCATGAGTTTATCCTGGGAAACACCCTGCTTCTCCCCTACGGCGATATACATCGCCAGCAAGACTGTCGCGGGCGCATTGATGGTCATGGAGGTAGAAACTTTGTCCAGGGGAATTCCTTCGAAAATGGTCTCCATGTCTGCGAGGGAATCCACGGCCACGCCGACCCGGCCCACGGCCCCTTCCGAAAGGGGATTGTCAGAGTCGTAGCCCAATTGCGTGGGCAGATCAAAGGCCATGGAGAGGCCCACCATCCCCTGATCCAAGAGATAGCGGAAGCGTTTGTTGGTGTCTTCGGCCGTTCCGAATCCGGCATAGTTCCGCATGGTCCAAAGACGACCGCGATACATGGTCGGGTAGACACCTCTCGTGTAGGGGTACTCACCTGGAAAACCCAGATCATCATTGTAATCCGTGTCTTCCAGATCAAGGGGGGTATAGAGTCTTTTGACAGGGATACCACTCTCCGTCTCGAAGACATCCTGCCTTTCAGGAGACCGGTCTAAGACTTTTTTGAGGCTTCCCGCCTCCCAATCTTCCATACCTTTTTTTATTGTATCCATAGGGACTCTCT
>JAQYVK010000321.1 GCA_030145585.1 Desulfatiglandales bacterium
ATGCCGGATGGCCCCTCGGCCGGACAGATCTTTGAGGCAGAACAACTCCTTGAAGATTACTACAGGGTCCGAGGTTGGGATTCCAAAACCGGGATTCCAAGCGAGGCAAAACTGAAGGAACTGGGTCTCGAATTCACCATCGGCAAATAATAAAACAGAAATGATTTGTCAGTCATGAATGTTATCTGCTTAATTTGTTGGGAATCTTCCCCTGCGCCGTGCGCCCTGTGCCCTGCACCATTTTTATGAGCCTAATCCTATGAGAGTGGAGTCCACGTATTATGGTGCACTGCGGGATTTGACCCGTCAGAACCAGGAAACAATAACCCTCAAAATGGGTTCGAATGTAAAGGATCTCATAGACAAACTGACAGAAACCTATGGGAATGATTTCCACCTCCAGGTGTATCACAAGAGCCGCTATGTCATCCTCATCAACGGACAAAATCACGAAGTGCTGGATGGGGAAAAGACTATTTTGGAGGAGGGGGATGGGGTGGTTTTCCTTGAAATTACCATGGGAGGGTGAGCACCAGAAGCTTCCATGGCCATAATGACGTCAATGTTTTATTAGACAAATTATCTCCAAAAGAATTGGTTAGTATATTAAGCCATAGCGGCTCAAGTAGTTAAGGAAGCTGGTGAAATCGCTGTCCAAAGGGCTCAAGGGTCCAAGGATTCGAGGGGTCAAGCATCTACTAAAAAGAACCGCAGAATATCGAACAAGGAATAATGAATATCGAAGGAGAAAAAAACTTCATAATTCGACATTCCTTGTTCGATATTCGTTTTTAAATCCACTTGGATCCTTGAACCCTCGAATCCAGCCCGCCTTTTTATGGCGGGCCGCCCCTCTTCTCCCAATTAATTGGGAGAAGAACCTATGATACAAATGCTGATTCAATAAGCTTTACAGCCTTGTCAAGGCTATCCCTCGCCTGAATCAGCCCTGAAAGTTCTTTTGCTCGATTCCTCATCGCTGCGTCTGAAAGACATTCTTCGATAGCCTTTGCGAGCCGCCTCCGAGTCAGTCTAGATCGCCAAATAGGTTTTGGTCCGAGCCCGGATCTATGAACTCTGTTCGCCCAATAAAACTGATCAAGCATATGAGGAACAATGATTTGCGGGACCCCGGCCTTCGCTGCGGTAGCGGTAGTGCCTGCACCACCGTGGTGCACCACGGCGGCCATATGGGGGAAAAGGAGGTCGTGAGGGCTGTTAGGGGTAAAACAACAGTCCTGATCATTGGAGGGGCGCCCCCCATTGGTCCATGGGCTTGAGACAATGACACGGTGTCCCCCGGAGCGAACGGCATCTAAAATCATGGGAGTCAAGGTCTTCATGTCTTGGCTGGGCATACTTCCGAATCCAACGTACAGAGGGGGAGAACCGGAAGAGAGGAAAGTTTCGATCTTTCTATCAAGCACTTCTTTTTGTCGAAGATGAAAATACCCTGATTGCGTGTAATGTTGTTTCACATCGGGCGGGACCCTACCAAGACTGGGATCAGACGCCACAATCACATGGTCGCCCAGGATATGACCCCATGCATCATGAATGGGCATCAGGCCGAGATGCCTGCGTTCTCTGTTGATTAGAGGTTTCAAATTAAAATTGTCGATTCCTTTTGCCATCTCCCAGGAAAGTCGGTTGATCCAGCGGGGCATGTCATGCTTTTTGGCGGATAGAAAGGGATGATGGCTAGAAGGCAAGAGCTGAGGTGTCAGGGCGATAAAACCATAGGGTATATCAAGAGACTCCGAAACCGAATGAAGACCAGAGGCCAACGAAGCGCCCAGGACAAGATCCGCCCCTCTGATGATGGAGGGAAGCTGGGAAAATTGTATCTTGAGCTCTTGACGTACAAATCGAAGAAAAGTGATGGCCGGCTTGACAGTATGAGCGTTGGGGCAACTCTCTAAAATCGTTTCCACGTTGCTACCCAATGCGTGGAATGGGCAGTCATATTGGGCAACCCAAACGGCGTTCTCCGGTGGCGCAGCCAAGAGTACTTCATGACCGGTGTCTTTGAGCGCCAGGGCCAGGGTCAGGATGGGTTGAACATCTCCGCGCGTGCCGCATGTTACAAGAATTATTTTCATGTGCTTAGGGACGCCTGCTTCATTATAGTAATTGTCAGAAATATGTTCTGATTGTCCTTTTTATTAAATCCCCCTGTCCCCCTTTGTCAAAGGGGGAATTTATGAAGGCCTGAAGTAGTGTCAGCACATCTAAGGCCGCAACGAGCACTCCCGGAGAGTGAGGCGTTCCCCCCTTTTTCCAAAGGGGGGCCAGGGGGGATTTCATATTTTCGCACACTCCTTCCAATCGAAACATAATTATGACATCAGCTATAGGCCGGATCATTGTTTTTTCTCTGCTGATTCCCTATCAGAATACCAGTAAGTGTGAGCAAAGTTGTCAATGGTGTAAGAGCGAATGATAAGGCTCCAGAGATATTTGAAGACTAAGCGGACATAGTGCCATTCTCCAAATTGATCAAATTTCCTCGTGGAGTTTATGGCCTTGCACTTTTTGATTCTAACGAGACGTTGACCTCTACCCCGTCCATATTTTATTAATCTCCATAAAAAATCTACATCTTCGCCAAACAAATAACTCTCATTGTAACCACCGACATTTCGGAAGTCTCTTGCTCGGCAGAAGACAACCCCTGTGTCCATACCCGTAGCCCACACCATCGGTACTACAATGGCATATGCACAAGCAATACCGAGTGACATCCTATCCGAACGAACCCCTGTTGCCCCCCCGACGACTTTGGGGGAAGAAAGGGCTTTTGCAATCTTGTTGAAGGTCTCCGGATGTAGGATGTTATCGGCATCAGTAAAAGCCAATATCTCACCCTGAGCGATTCGGGCACCGGTATTTCGAACGGCTGCAATAATCCGCTTTTTTTCTTGAACAACCAGACAACCGTTCTCACTTGCAACAGCAGAAGTATCATCGGTAGATTGATTATCGACGACAATCACTTCAATTGAAGACGGGCCACAAGAAAAATATTTGCGTGCCTCTTCTACTGAATCTATGAGACTAGGGAGATACTTTTCTTCGTTATAGGCTGGGACGATGAGAGATATTTTTACCATAGGTGGGTGTTAATAAGATTGTTAGAAAGTATCTCAATTGAGTCTACTGACTCAATTGGCTCAATTAGAAACGGTCAGTCAAGTGCAATGCCTTGAACACGAGGCCATTATATCAAAAAAATGTTCGGATGACTACAAAAATAAGGCAGATTACGCTCCCTCTCCCTTTGAACCATGGATGGATCAAGCCATCTCTAATTTGTCGATTCTTTTTTGGTGGCGCCCCCCCTGGTATTCGGTTTGTAACCAAGCGTCCACGATTTGAACCGCATCTACCTCAGTTACCATCCGCCCACCAAGTGCGATTACATTGGCATCGTTGTGTTCTTTCGTTAACCGTGCGCTTTCCTCATTCCAGCATAATCCACAACGAATCCCTTTCACTTTATTGGCAACCATAGCCTCCCCGTTGCCACTGCCTCCGAAGACGATACCAAAATCACTTTCCCCTTTTACGACACTCAAAGCCGCTGGTCTGACAAAATCCGGATAGTCTACAGGCTCTTCACTGTTGGTGCCGAAATCGATAACCTTATAACCATTCAATTCCAGATGAGCTTTGATGACTTCTTTTAACTGATAGCCGGCGTGATCCGTTCCTAAAGCGATTCTTTTCATGTCTTTTTCCTTCTTGCCAGTTGTGTGTTGTTGGTGAGGCGGATGGTTTGTTTTATTGATTTCATAGTAAACCTCCTTCCGGTTAATGGGTCAGCTCATCATTGATCATTTGGTTGCCTGGTCTAACTCAAGTCTGTACTTCGAGTAATTCACACAGACATGTTCTATTCCTGAACGATCTTTATGAACTTTTCTGATGAAATTTACAACCCTATCAGGCGAGGTGATATGAAAGATATTATCCATATCATGAACATCGAACAATCCTCTTTCCATCACTTCGTCTTGCAGCCATTTTATTAGAGTCCCCCACATGTCTCCATACAGTATGATGGGAGTTTCACAGATATGCTTTACCTGCATTAGCTGCCATGAATAAAACCCTAATTGAGCGTAAACAAAATCGAGAAGGACTATTATGAAAACAAATCAAACGCTTATCACAGTTTTTTATACCCGATTTATATCCACCGTAATAATGAGTTAGAAAAGCTCTTTTTTTTCTCCATTTTGTTTACCCTCCAGGAAAGCCGATGATACCCCATCTCCGGCGTTGTCAAGGGTTCGCATGTAGATGGCTGCTGCTTCGCAGCAGCATACGGCATTCACTCTTGACGCCTTGGATCTGGGGCATCCTCAACTTTCGCTCAATCAGGGTAAAAGAACTCAAGAAGTGTACCGACCCCTCCGGTAGAGACAACCACGGCATCTGATAAGGACATAAATGAATCTAACCGGGCACTGAATCTATCAAAATCTTTCTTAATATCTAGATATTTGTTCTCCTCTTGTTCAAAAGGAAGCTTTATGTTCAAGCCAATTGAATGGGTATCTGTCTGTACGCTTTTATGGCCTGCATTTGCTGCCTGCATGATACCCGGGCCTCCACCGGTTACAATATCAAAACCGGATTCAGCCAAACCTTTGGCAATCATGTAGATATCATTATACTCTGAATCTCCTTCTTTTATACGTGCAGAACCGAAAATGGCCACCCGATAATGTGTATCCATAAAAATTACCTTTCAAAAAGGTGAATAAAACCAGTCCTATGTTTATGAGTCTTTCCTCTTCAATAGGTATCGTCACTCAAGTGCATGGGTCGAGTATGCACCATATTTAAGATGCTTTTATTTAAGCTTCAAAACCACGTCCTCCGGGTGTGGTCAGAGAACATTGGCTACGCCGCAGAGGTAATAATTCAGAGATTAGAATGACAAATGTCAAAATCCAAATGACAAATCAAATCCAAATGAATAAATGCCTAAATGATTCCGTGAAAAATTCTGACTAACGATCGGGGCTACCAAGGTCTATTTGCAGAGAACGGCTTCCCCTTCGGAAAGCTGCTTACCAAGTGGAAAACAACTTTCGGCCGGAAAGTCACACAGCCGGTTCGATTTGGGGACTCCGCGCTCAAATCCTTTTGGTCATAGATCATCGCATAAAACATGGGTATCCAGGTTTTTAACCTTAAATTGATCATATTTTTGGATTTTGGTCTTTGACATTCATTTGACATTTGAGCTTTGGCATTTGAAATTAAAAATCCAGTATTTACTAATGGCAGCCCCTTTTAGGGCGCAGATGAAGGCCAAGTCCTATGGGCTTTGATTCTTTACTTATGCAATGTTTGGTTTAATTTTGTCAAGGACGAAGCCCGGATCCCAAATGTTTTGACGTGGAGTATAGCGGTGCCTTAAAATGTGCTTAGCTTAA
>JAQYVK010000322.1 GCA_030145585.1 Desulfatiglandales bacterium
TTTTTCAACGCATCCTTATACGTCATGTAGTCCGACATGGCGCGATTCATGGCCTTTTCAGTATCCTCGCCATTCAGCGGCTCCACCGGCCGTTTGGCCTCTTTTGACCAGGCCAAAAATTCCTTGTCGTTCAGGGTTTTCCAGAGAGCGTCCCTCAGGAAATTTGTAACATTCGGGGGCATATTGGGCGGACCCGCGAGGACCCGATAAGTGCCGAGAATACTGTTGAGATCTTGGTGCCCTAATTCTCCAAGTGTAGGAACATCCGGAATGGCTTTAATTCTCTCTTTTGACCCGAGGACAACCACAGGGGTAAGCTGTTTACTTGCAAAAAATTTCCGCATGGACCCATAGGTGAATCCGACGGCATCCGCATCGCCTCTAATGGCGCTCAGCACGGCCCCTTTGCTGTTCTTGTGCCCGCTGATATAGGTCGCCTCGATGCCCAATTTGTCAGCGCTCATGATCACCCCCGTCTCGCTCGCAAAACCGACAATGGAAAATTTTACGGAATCGGCCTGTTGAAGGTCTTTGAGGGATTTGTATTTTGAGCCGGCCGCAATGCCTATAACCCTCGGTTCATGGAGTAAGGTGGCGAGCCAGGTTACCTTTGTCATGTCGTATTTTTGTTCTTCAAACATTTGCGGAAAATAGAGCCCGGGCATCATCGGCTTTCCGATGGTGTAACCATCCGGTTTTGAATTGTATACCATTGTGATGGCGATCTTGTGCGCCGCTCCGGGCCTGTTATCCACGATAACGTTGACCCCATCAGGGAGATACTTTCTCATATAACGCCCGATGGCCCTGGAGTAGGTGTCAAAACCACCCCCGGGCTTTCCGCCGATGATCAACCTGATATCCTTGCTGGGATAATCCGCGGCTGAAACCGGTGAGGTAAAGCTTAAAAAGATGCCCGATAAAACAAAAGATCCAATTAAAAAAACCATCATTAACCTTTTCATGTTAGCCTCCTTTTCTGTTTTAAGGTTACTTATAACAGACCAGCATGGGGAGTGGGATCCGCAAACTGATCGCCCCTTGCACCGGACAGACATTCACACAGGCATTACAGTGCCAGCACTCCTTCGGATAGGACACGACCGGTACCCTCTTTTTCTCGGAACCATAGAACACATCCTCCGAACACATATCGACACAGAGACCGCAGTGGGTACATCTGTCTTTATCAATGACCGGCGGCATAATCATCATCTCCATTCATCAGTTATCTCCATTCTGTCACCGGCAGGCCATCCACGTTTTTGATGATCAGCCATTTATCCAACATGGGATTGGTATAGGTATAATCCGTTCGTTTGTGCTGCCCTCTGGTCTCTTTTCTCTCCAGTGCGGCAATACAGACAAGCTCGCCCGCATCGATCAGATTGAGGACTTCCAGGGCCCGCGACAACTCGTGCGGGTTCCTGGCTATCAGGGTGCTACGGGCCTCTGCCCGCAATCTTTGCAGGTGGGTCAAGCCCGCCTCCAACAATGACTTGGACCTGATGTTGCCGGCATAGTCGCTCATGATCTGCTGAAGCGCGATATTAACTTCCTTCCAGTCGGCGCCTGTTTCACGCTTCATGATCTCATCCAGGAAGCTTTTGGTTTCTTTGATCACCTCGCTTGCCTGCTCGGAGGGTCCTATGTCCACCTCTCTTGCCCATTGGGTCGCGTGTTCTCCTGCGATCCAGCCGAAGGTCGATGCATTCGAAATGCCGCGTGTCGTCTCATCGCCTGCAACATAGAGCCCCTTCATGGACGTCTGACCGTTGACATCCTGCCATATGCTTCCGCAGCTTCCGCGCATGCCGTAAGTGGCCCATTCAATCGATCTTTTCTTGAGGTCGATATCCTTGTCTTTCAAATGATCGATCAGCGCGTCAAAACCTTCCTGTTTCATCCAGTGGATCATGTAATCGTAGTCTTCATCAGAGATCCCCTCGCAGTCCATGTAGACCGGCCCCTTGCCTGATTGGGCATATTCGGCGAAAAGCCCTTTATTGACTTCGATGATCATGTCGCTGTATTTCTTTTCCGGTTTTTCCAGGAAAGGGCCGACAGGATTTCCCTCGGGATCCCAGACCACACCCACCCAGGTGGCCTGACCGGACCGTGTAAAATATTTGGGCCCGGCGTGGTGTTCCAGGGCCTCTACATTGTATAGCTCCGCCCCCACCTTGTAGGCCATGATGCGGCCGTCCGCGGTGAGTGTGCCCGGCCTTGTTGCGTTCCACATCCATGCCGGGGTCAGGCCCTGGTAGAGCCGGGTGACCGTGCCGGTGCCGAGAAAGACGCTCTTAGCCCGAAACTCGATCAGACGGCCCGTCCTTGTATGAAAACCGATCGCTGAATAACAACCCTGATCCTTTAGCAGTTCAAAGACCATGACCCGGTTCATAATTGACGTCCCCCTGCTCAGGGCCTCCTCGGTCAGAACCTTCTTTTGATCCCTGCCCGCATATTTTATATGGCTGGGGAATTTCGAGTCCGGGTAGATATGGCCGGCGAATTCATACTTGCCGTTGTATTTCATGGGGATGCCCCAGCTCTCCCACAGCCTGACGATCTCGGTGGTATGCTCAAGCCACACCCTGGCTCTTTCAGAATCCTTTAACCTCGGCCCCATCTGGCCTTTGCGCAGTTCTTCGATCATCGGCTTCACATCAGGCCCGTGGACCTCCGGAAGGTAACAGACGAAATGGTCGTTGCCGAGCCCGCCCGCACCGCTGCTGAGGGTATTTCCCTTTTCCGCAACCACCACCTTCGCGCCAAGCTCCCCAGCCCTTATAGCGGCCATGAGTCCTGCAATACCGCCCCCGATGCAGAGGACATCGGCCTCTATGACTTCTCCGGAACCCATCTCTTTTTCCTCCCTTAGCAAACTGTGTCGTATAGATTAGGACGTAGGTCTTTTCACTTGGATCGAAACGTCTATTGATCCAGTGTGCTTGCCGCGAACAGGTCCTCAAGCTTGGCCGGTTGTGGCGTCAAGCCCTGTTCGAAAGAGTACTGTGCCGCAGTCTCCAGGGTGAAGCGATTCAATCGCACCCCGTGGCTGACGATGGACGTTTCCAGCCCCTGCTTCGTCTCGGCGGGCAATAGGCCTGCATTCAGGTAATATTCAACGTGGGCCATGCGGCGAGCGTTCGCCACATCGTTGGCTTGTTCGAAGGCCTTAAGGAGATTCAGGACAACCCATGGGTGCTTCTCAGTGATCTCGCGCTTGATCACCATACCGTGGTTAATCGGATAGATACCCGTCTTCTGATAGTAACGAACCCCTTCAGCCCGGGGGTCAGGGAACAATGGTTTGATGTCCGGGTGGTTGAGCAGATCGGCCTTAGAGAGGTCCACCAGGTTGGGATCAACGATATACATCATTGTC
>JAQYVK010000323.1 GCA_030145585.1 Desulfatiglandales bacterium
GAATGATGAATTCGCTTCGCTCGGTTATTTTAAAAAATTTAGTATGCCTTATTCTTAATTCGACGTTGGACGTTGGATCAGCCGGAGGTTTATCCGCCTTAGGAGGGCTGACAAGTGCTTGCTCGCCTCTGGCGAGTTCGACGTTCCCAGTCTTTTCGTTTTAACAGCAGCGTCCTTGATATAGATTATTAATCTTGATAATCGTTTTTTTCAGATTTTTGTTCCCCTTCCTACTTATCGGTATTCTTGATAAAATCAAGCTTCCCCCCTCCCGGAGGTAATGAAGGATCGCCATTCAGGACAATCCTGACATTGTATCGAGTCTCAAGTTCACCCAATTCTTTTCTCTTTCTGTTTTGTAAATAGGTGGTCACTTCGACCGGAAGGTTACCGCTTACCTGCTGAACATCCCCCTTCCAAACACCCATCCAGATCCGACGCAGGTATGAAACGGCCGCCGACTCTACAGACATAACGACCCCCCTACCAGAACAGTAGTGACAGGTCTGATAACTCTTGGATTCAATAGAAGGTCTCAGCCGCTGTCTTGATAGCTCCATGAGCCCAAATTTGGATATATGAGAGGTGTCGATTTTTGCTCGATCTTTTTTCAGTTCTTCGCGTAAGACCTTGTCCACGTCTCTGATATGGTTCCTGTCTCTCATGTCAATGAAATCAATGACCAGCAGCCCCCCGATATCTCTCAAACGAAGTTGTCTGGCGATTTCGTTTGCTGCTTCAAGGTTGGTTTGATAGACCATACTTTCAGTATCCTTTCCGACCGTTCCCCGGCCGGAATTGACATCGATCGCAATCAGGGCCTCCGTGGTGTCAATGACAATAGATCCTCCCGATTTTAAAGGAACCTTGTTGTTGTAAATACGCTCGATCTGTTTTTCAATTTCGTATTGGTCGAAGATAGGACGACTATCTTTATGGGGCTTCACCCTCTTTTGATGCCTCGGAGAGATGATTTTCATGTAGTCTCGGATCTTTACAAATATTTCCCGGTCATCTACGATGATTTCAGACACATCACTGGTATAGTAATCCCTGAGGGTCCGGAGGCAAATATCTTGTTCCTTATGAATAAGGGACAATGTGGGCGATTTATCGACCCGACTTTTGATTTCCTTCCACATCCTCAACAATCGACTCAGATCTTTCGACAGTTCCTTCTTGTTCTGACCGACCGCCATTGTTCTTACAATATATCCAATCTCTTCCGGGAGTTTCATCCTTGCCATGACGGATTTAAGCCTTTGCCGTTCTTCTTCATCCTCAATCTTCCTCGATACACCATTTGTCGTGCGTCCCGGGGTTAGCACGATAAACCTGCCTGCGAGGGAAATATAAGTTGTCAGATGGGCCCCTTTATGTCCAGGCATCTCTTTCGTCACTTGGACGAGGAGTTCCTGATCTTTTTTCAGAATCTTCTCAATGGGAGGAATCGCCTGGGCCTCCGAGACGGGACCTTTTGTTTGATAATATTCAGGATGAATTTCACCGGCGGATAAAAAACCGTTCTTATCGGATCCATAGTTGACAAAACAGGCCTGTAGCCTCTTTTCGATCCGTTCCACCACCCCTTTGTAAATGTTCCCTCTTTTTTGTTCGGCGATAGACGTTTCGATATGGAATCCATCGAGTCTACCGTCCTTGATAAAGGCCACCCTGTATTCTTCCGGTTCAACGGCGTTAATGAGCATTTTTGTTGTCATAAGTTTCCTTTTCTTTTCTCCCTTTTCGTTTTTGATGTTGTTCCGCCTGATACATAAAAGTCCTTATAGCAGCTTCCCGTCCAGGTTGATAGGAGCCGTCGTAGGGGGTATCCAGATATGGGACCTTCGCCCGGGTTAGAATCGGCTTAACGACGGCCGAGGTCATTGTGCTCGGCATGCAAGTAAAGGGATACACATTTACGACCCCGTTATACCCTTCACGGATATATTCCATGATCCCGGCAATGCTGAGACAGGCCTCAGTCCCCACATCAAAGGAAAAAAGGTCTTTCTCCTTCAAGACCTCTTCCAGATGGGCCACCTGATGGTCCCCTGGTAAATCAATGAGGGTCTCCACCCTTCGATAGATCTGTTTCTGCCTGTACTGCTGGTAAAAGAGGTCAATGCCGTGACTGAGCAGTTGTTTAAAATACCTTCGGACTTTTTTAAGACGGAACTGCTTGAGATTCAGCCGAAGTGCTAACATGGCATTCCTCTTATTTTCATATGTCGTGAAGTTGACCCATTCAGCAATGGAAGCATTCACCACTTCGGCTCCGTATTGTTCTAATAAACGGATGACATCCTGATTGGAAGCAGTGTGTGTCCTAAGATAAATCTCGCCTACCATGCCAATCATGGGTTTGCGGGGAATGGTTGGATCAATGATGGATTTGCCCTCTTCAATGACCCCTTCCAGTTCGTCGAGAATCTTATCAAACGCCCTTTTGCCCCCATAGGTCTCAAAAGCACGACACATCGTCTCCATGGCCTTCTCAATAAACGCATCCGCCAATCCCGGTTTTTTTTCGTAGGGCCTGACTCGCCACAGAAGCCTGTCGAGGATATCTGCAACAACCACGGAAAAGAAGGCCACTTTCCGTAAATTTCTGGTTTCCCCCTTATCAATCATGCCCTCCAGGGAATAGGAATTCTCTGTGGTGAGGGAACCGATTTTCAGCTTTTTAAGTTCCGGAAACGAATCCAGGACGATTCGTTGATATTTATTGTACATGCCGAAACGACAGGGCCCCGAAGCCTCCGGCATGAAATAGACGTATTTTTCCGGGTCAAAACCATCCCCAAGCCGCTCCTTTTCTTTTTTCATGAATAGCAGGATATCACCCAGGGTGACTTGACAGGGATAACACTCTTTGCCCGAAGTAAATTCTTTCCCCAAATCAAGGCCTTTATAGGTGTCCATGATCTGGGCATTGATGCCGAAACCTTTGAATGTTCCGGCAATGAGGTGGCTGCCTATCCGATTCATTTCAGGGATAAGAAAAGTCTTGCCCTTCAGGCTAAACTGCCCCACGTTATCAGAAAGGGATCGAAAGGTCTGGGTATTTTTTGCTTCCATTATTGCTCTTCAATATGCCGTTGTTTTCCCGGCAGATATAGCCGGGTTTTCCCGATAAATCAACGAAGCATTTACTTGTTAAGTCAAGAGGCCCATGATGGCCGACCGCGCGGTCTCGTTAGACCTGACCGCCCTAAATTTCAATTGGACACCTTTAGATCGGGATGGAGTCCAATTTTCACATTCCGCATACTGTTTCCTATGACGTTTTGAAAGGCTTCCAAGCGGGTCATCATACCTGCTACGGCACTATGTTCATCCAACTCAAGAATAAGGAAGGGCTTTTCTTTCATGATATATTTAAAAAAATGTTCGAGAAAGGAGTCGGCCCCACAGCTAAAATTAGTGATATGTAACCCGAAAAAATTCGGATTCTCCTTGATCACTTTTGCCGTCCGCAGAATCTGGGCCCCCATGCCCCAGTACATACTCGGAAAATCAGAGAGGTCCACTTTGCCAACATCGATAAAATCCATAGGCATCGCAGAGACACCGATCTTGGCCAACTGTCGCCCAAGTCGCAGGTTTAACCGATCATCATAGAGGTTGTAGGGACGTCCGGTAACGATCACTAGGGGTTTTTCCGGGTCATGGGCATCTATAATTTCTTTGCCCTTCTTATGGATTGCCTTGATAAATTCATCCTGTCTATCCAGGGCATATTCGAGGGCCTTTTTTATGGCTGATCTGCTCTTGTTCATTTTGCTTGAAATTTGTTTCTCCAATTCCAAGGCCAATGTAGAGGCGTCATATTTCATATGGATGACGGGGTTTAATATCACGCTGCTGTCGAGGTCGAGAGCCATGCGGACCATATATTCATTGGATTGCACGAGGGGGCAATAAAACCCTGCTTCCTTTTCTTCCGGCGTGGGCATATTGACAATGATGGGAAGAAAGAGATAACGTGTCTTTCCTTCCAGGATCTTTACATGGCCATGGGAGACTTTCACGGGGTAACAGGTCTCTGCTGTCATGGCTTCAATCCCCATACTCGAAATCTGGCTGTTTGTGGGGGGGGTTAAGACGAGCCTGAAGCCTAACCGGTCAAAAAAGTGGGCCCAGAGGACGCCGGATTGAAGCGTGTAAAGGGATCGTTGCATCCCAACCGTGGGCCTACCATCCACCTCCATCAGGGGCCCGGATCCGAGTTCCTCATAGAGGCCCAACATATAGGTCAGCCAAACATTTTCACGCAGTTGAAAAACGTTTTCTTCTTTATTCCCCTTTCCCCTGTTCAGTTCATAACGGCCGCATTCTCCCCCCCAGATACACCGGCGGCCGTCAAAATCATAGATCTTTAGTTTACATTGGTTATGACAGTTGGGGTCCGCTCGACAGACCTTTTCTTTAAATCCCATTTTGTCATGAATGGCCCGTTCCAGGTTCCGGTAAGTTCCTTTGGTTTTGCCCTCGTTGATCATCTGTTCCTGAAGACTTAGGGCAGCCCCAAAGCCGCCGAGGACCTCCCTATGCTTGGGGACCAATACAGCATGACCCAGGACATCTTCAAAGGCAGCCACCACCCCTTTATTAAGAGAGGGACCTCCTAAAAACATGACCCTTTGGCCAAGCATTCTTTTGCCAACCACACGGTTGAGGTAGTTATGAACGATAGCATAACATAAACCTGCCATGAGGTCGTTATGAGGGACCCCCTTTTGATGATAGGAGACCAGATCTGATTCTATGAACACGGTGCAGCGTTCTGCCAACTTAATAGGATGATCCGAAGATAGCGCAATCTCCTGAAACTCGTCTACGATGTTGATGCCATATTTATTGGCGAGTTCGTGAAGAAAACTTCCGGTGCCGGCGGCACATACTTTATTCATATCGAAATCGAGGGGATAAGTATTTGAGATGGAAATATATTTTGAGTCCTGCCCCCCGATCTCAAAGATGGTATCCACCATGGGATCGATCTCCACGGCCCCCCTTGCATGGGCTGTGATCTCGTCAATGATGAGGTCCGCATTTAGAAAATCTCCCACCACGTTCCGACCTGAACCGGTGGTGGCCACACCCAGAATGTCCACCCGACCTCCGATCTCATCCAAAATGATTTTCAACAACTTTTGTGTCACCTCTATCGGTTTCCCTTGGGTGTGAATATAACTCTTGTGGATGATTTCTCGTTGTTCATTAATCAGGGCATACTTGGTCGTGGTGGAGCCGATATCGATGCCGAGATAGGCCTGGGTTTTTTTGTGACGAAATATCTTTCGAACCCGGTTGTCCTCAGGAAATACAGTTTTTTTCAGCTCAAGTTTCGGGGCGATGGGCAGTTCAAGTGAAGCCAGGTCCCCGTCGATCTTTTTCGAATCGGACAGGTCTATGTGATTTTCTATACCCTGCTCCAGAACATGTAACGCCACCCCTAGGGCACCCACTGAAGTACAGTATTCCGGGACGATGATCCCTGGGAAATAGCTCTGAAAGGCTCGGATCTGTAGCGTGTTGAGAGCAAGCCCTCCGATGAAGAGGATCGGATCCTCAAGGACCCGATTGGAGACAATGGTACTCATGTAGTTCCTGGCATTTCCCACGTGCAGGCCATATATAATATCCTCCAGGCGTTCCCCTTTGTTTTGCAAGTGGATCATATCCGACTTGGTAAAGACCGTGCAACGACAGGCCACATTGGCCGGCTTCTGACTCGCGAGACCCAGCTTTATGAAATCCTCCAATATTTTGTCGATTTGATTCTGGGAGATTTCGACATCTGTATCGTAGATGGATGTGGCCAATCGTTGGGCCTGCTGATCTAAAAAGGAACCCGTTCCCGAAGCGCATGGCCCATTGGTATTAAACGTATCTAGATCCCAGCCATTCTCATCATGGTTAATCTGAAAAAGTGCCGTATCCTGGCCACCCATGCTGATGATCGTTTTTGCGTCAGGCCTTATGAACAGGGCACCATTCACCTGGCTGATGGTCTCGAATTCGTAGGAACAGCCAAACGCCTTACTGATTTTTTGGCCGTGATTCCCGGTAAAGGCAACGGCCTTAATCTCTCCTTCGCCGCCTTCCCGCAGCAGTCTCTGTATAAGACTTATGGTTTCTTGTTCCACTTTTCCAAAGTGGCGCCTGTATGGCGATTCATAAATGATGGTCTTATCCCGGTCGATAATGACACCATTGAGGCTCACCGAACCCACATCGATGCCCACATAAAGTTTTTTAGAACCGTTTCCCCCTTTTTTCATTATTTGCTCACTTTCGATAACCTTTTTTATTGAAGCGCGCTGTAATAAGTCTCTTCTCCATGCCCTGTTACGGAAAGGTCCCCCTTTCCTATGAGACCCTCCAGAAGCCCTTCTACATCCTCCAGGGGCAAATCCAAGACATTGGCCAGATCCACGGCCCTCATGGGCCTTCTTCTGGCCGTTTCGAGAATTGTATCCTCATAGGACTCAAAGACCTGGCTCCTCTGTTCAGGGGGGATATCGGCGATAATCTCAGCTTTATCTCCAAAGAAATTCTTTATCTCTTCCAGCCTCACCGTGTCAAGGGATAAGGCCCTGGAATCGGCCGGGGGCCGAACCACAGTATTCAGTTGAATCCTATCGGGAGAGATCTCTTCAATTACCTGTTTCAGGCCCTCAATCTCTCTGGCACTGTCATTGAACCCAGCCAAGAGAACCACCTCCAGAAAAATGAAACCGCGGAAGTCTCTCCTTAAGGCCTTCAAACCTTCTATGATCATCCCTAATTCAATGTCTGCATGGGGTCGGTGGATTGCCCTGTAAGTCTCCTCAAAGACGGTCGACAGGGTGGGGGCGATGATTTGGGCTTCTAAAACCCCGGCCCTGACCTCTTCATTCCAAAACAGGGATCCGTTTGTCAGGATAGCGATTCTTATATCCGTTATCTGTTTTATGGATGAGATGAGTTGCGCCATGGGCGAGTAGAGGGTCGGTTCGCCGGAACCGGACAATGTGATGGTGTCGGGCGCGATCTTTTCAAGCTTCTCCTCTAATTCTTCCGTGATGGTCCGCACCGGGACAAACGCCTCAGGATCCAAGATCTTTCCTGTGGTCCTTCCCACCTGACAGTACAGACAATCGTATGAACAAGTTTTGACCGGGACCAGATCGACTCCGAGGGAAAGCCCTAATCGCCTCGATGGTACCGGTCCGAAAATATGAGACATCCTATATACTCCCCTTTTTACTGCCTGATACGAAATTACCCAGAAAATTCGAAGCACGAAATTCGAAATACGAAACAAATCCAAAATCCGAATTCCCAATGTTCAAAACTTGGGATGTTCCAAAAATATGTCCAAAAGCATGCCTGAGTCTTTATATCCTCAATGCTTTTTTTTTGTTTTGTTCATTCGAATTTAGAGCATTCGAATTTGTTTCGGATTTCGAGCTTCGACATTCGGATTTGAATCGCCCTCAAGATTAGTGGGCCTCATCCCAGTTCCTTCCCACATGAATGTCGACCACGAGTGGAACCTTAAGCTCGTGGACACCTTCCATCTCCTCTTTAACCATGGTGCGAACGTTATTCAGCTCGTTCTCCGGGACTTCGAATACGAGCTCGTCATGCACCTGGAGAAGCATCTTTGTTTTGAATCTCTCTCTTTTTATCCTGTCATGAATATTGATCATCGCCTTTTTTATGATATCGGCCGCCGTTCCTTGAATGGGCGTATTAATCGCCATTCGTTCCGCTTCCGCTCGGATTCTCTGCCTTCCATGATGAATATTGGGCAAGTATCTCCGCCTGTTGAAGAGGGTGGAAACATAGCCCTGTTCTCTTGCCTTTTCCATAATACCATCCCGGTATCTTTCGACCCCGGTGTACCTTTGATAATAGGTATCAATGTATTCCTTTGCGCTCTTGTGGTCAATTCCCAGTTCTTCGCTTAATTTGTATGCCCCCATACCGTAAATGATACCAAAATTGATAGCTTTTGCAATCCGTCTCATTTCAGGCGTCACGGCTTCAAGGTCTTGGCCCATAATTTCAGATGCGGTCCTGGTGTGAATATCTTCATTTTCCAGAAAAGCATCTATGAAGGCTTCGTCCCCTGAATAATGGGCAAAAATTCTCAGTTCCACCTGGCTATAATCAGCTGACATCAGAAAATGCCCCTCTTGGGCCACAAAGCCTTTTCGAATTTCGCGACCTTCTTCACCCCGAATAGGGATATTCTGAAGGTTCGGGTTGCTGCTGCTCAACCGCCCTGTGGCTGCAACCGTTTGATTATAAGAAGTGTGGATCCTTTCAGTGGTAGGATCGGCCAGCTTGACCAGGGCGTCAAGGTAGGTAGACTTCAGCTTGGAAAGGGTCCTGTAACGAAGTGCCAGTTTAGGTACTTTATGGGGGTAGGCGGCCAATTTTTTAAGCACATTGACATCCGTAGAGTATTTCTTTGTTTTAGCGGTTTTTTTCTGACCCGGAAGCTGAAGTTTCTCAAATAAAACCGTCCCGAGTTGATGGGGTGAATTGATGTTGAATTCCATGCCAGCTTCCCGAAAAATGTCCTTTTCTATCTGTGCAATCTGTTCTGAGATTTGAAGGGACATCTTTTTAAAAAAGGCCTTATTAATTTTTATTCCGGTCATTTCCATGTCCATAAGAACCGGTAAAAGCCTCATCTCGATGTCATAAAAAAGGGCCTCGTTATGCACAGAACGGAGCTCTTTATCCAATATCCGCATCAATCTCAGAGTCATATCTGCATCTTCACAAGAATAGGCCATCGCTTTTTCAACCTGAACCCCTGAAAAGTCACCCCCCTTTTTCCCCTTTCCGACCACTTCATCGTAGGAGATCATTTTATGGTTCAGATAGTGTTGAGAAAGATTATCGAGATTGTGCTGTCGCAGCCCGGGATTGATCACATAGGATGCGATCATGGTATCAAAGTGAAGGCCTTTTAGCTCGACGCCGTGTCGTTTCAGCACTTCTGCGTCATACTTGATGTTCTGGCCGACCTTTAAGATTTTTTCGTCCTTAAGGACATCCCCAATCATTTGGAGGATTTCGGTCCAATCGAGTTGTGCCGGCACCCCTAAATATTGGTGGGCGATCGGCAAGTAATGGGCTATCTGATCTTCACAAGAGAATGAGATGCCCACCAGCTTTGCCTGGAGAGAATCTTTGCTGGTGGTCTCCGTATCGATGGAAACAATGCCCTTCTGAATGATCCTTTCCTTGAGAGAGAGGAGGTCCTCCTTTGAAAGGCAAAGATGGTAATTGCCTTGAGGGGGTTCTTTTCGGACTGCAAACTGCTCCCACAAGCCTTTGAATTCCAGTTCTCGAAATAATGTCGTCAGTCCCTCCGTGTTGGGTTCTCCGATCTTCAGATCTTCTATTTCCTCCCGGATCGGAACAAAGCGGTCTATGGTGACCAATTTTTTACTCAGAACCGCATCCTCACGTGAATTTTCCAGATTCTCTTTCAATTTCTTTTTCTTTACTTCCTCGATGCGTTCGAAAACCGACTCGAGGGACCCGAACTCTTTGATGAGGTTTGCCGCGGTTTTTTCCCCAACCCCTGGTACTCCGGGGATATTGTCAGACTTGTCACCGGAAAGGCCCATCAGATCGATGATTTGCTCTGGAGCCAAACCATAATCCTTGGAAAAGGTCTCGTGATCGGTGAATTTGTCCTTCATGGTATCCCAGAGGGATATTTGTGGGGATATGAGCTGTCTGAAATCCTTATCCCCGGTGATAATCACCACCTGGAATTCCTTTTCCTCCCCGACCCTTGCCAGGGTCCCGATGATGTCATCGGCCTCATATCCTGCTTTCTCCAACATCACCACGTTCAGGCTCATGACAAACTCTTTTATGTAGGGAAGCTGCGCGACCAGGTCTTCGGGCATGGGAGGTCTGGTTGCCTTATAGGCCTCATAGAGTTCATGTCTAAAAGTAGGTTCCTTTCTATCAAAAACGATGGCGATGAATTTTGGGTTTTTTTCATCAAAAAGCTTCAGGATCATTTTGCAGAAACCGAATATGGCGTTGGTGGGGAAACCTTTGGAATTGGAAAGGTGCCTAATGGCATGATAGGCCCGGTATATGTATGAACTCCCGTCCACGAGGTATAATATATCTCTGTCTTGGGTCATGTTATACCGATCCCTGATGAATGATATAATGCTGAATAAAAGAGAAAGAGGTGGGTTTTATGGGCATGAATTCTTGTGGTTTTTAGTCCAGAGATTTTTTTGCAGAAGCCTCTACCGAGTTGGGAGAGATCTGCCCGTCAGCCAAAAAATCATTGAGAGCCTGCTCGGCAAAATTAAAGACAAATTTTGGATGGATTCGTGCCTGCCATCGAGGCCTGACTTTATCCACCGCTTGCTTTTTCCCCTTTACCGGTTCTTTGGCAATGCCAACCGGGCAGGTAGAAAATGTGAAACCGATTCGTTCACCATCGTTATTGAAAAGAATGCCGTTCCTGAACCATCCGAGATGTTGGCCATTGATTCCGTAAATATACTCCTTTTCATACAGATAGGCGACCGGGGTTCCGGACCAAAGGAAAATAGTCGATCTAAAGTCCGCCGTGATGTAGGCGACGGGATCCCCATTCTTATTGAATATGGTGGTTTCGATCATAGATAAAGCAACGGCATACGGTATAAGGTTTACGGTGATGGTATAAGGTACGGCATTAACCGTATACAGTACACCGTAAACCTTACACCGTTCAGTTACTTGGCATACTCCACGGCTCGTGTCTCACGGATGACGGTCACCCTGATTTGCCCCGGATAGACAAGCTCTTTTTCTATCTTTTTTGAAATGTCTTTACAGAGGAGGAAAGATTGATCATCATCGACCACCTTGCCCTCCACCATGATCCTGATCTCCCGACCCGCTTGAATCGCATACGATTTGGTGACCCCATTGAAGGACATGGCAATCCTTTCAAGATCCTCGAGTCGCTTCACATAGGACTCCAACATCTCCTGGCGGGCACCCGGCCTTGCTCCCGACAATGTATCCGCCGCCTGGACAAGGACTGCCAGAGGAGATTCAGGAGGAATTTCCTCATGATGCGCCGCAATAGCATGCACCACATGATTCTTTTCCCCATACTTCCTGGCCAAGTCGGCACCGATCACGGCATGGGGACCCTCCACTTCATGATCAACGGCCTTGCCGATATCATGTAGGAGACCTGCCCTTTTGGCCCGTTTAACGTTCAATCCAAGTTCCGCAGACATGATGCCGCAAAGAAAACCGACTTCTTTAGAATGTTGGAGCACATTCTGTGCGTAGCTTGATCGATATTTCAACCGACCGATCAATTTTACAATCTCACCATGAATCCCGTGTACCCCCATATCAAAAGTGGCCTGCTCACCGGCTTCCTTTATGCTCGCTTCAATTTCTTTGCTGACCTTTTCGACAATTTCCTCAATTCGGGCGGGATGAATCCTACCATCATCAATCAATCTCTCCAAGGATATCTTGGCTACTTGTCGTCTAACCGGGTTAAAACCGGAGAGGATAACCGCTTCCGGTGTGTCATCGATGATCACGTCTATGCCGGTCGCCGCCTCGATGGCGCGGATGTTCCTTCCTTCTCGGCCTATGATTCTTCCTTTCATTTCTTCATTAGGTAGGTTAACAACGGAGACGGTCTTTTCCGTCACATAGTCACCTGCATATCTTTTTACGGCCAGGGCCAGGATTTCCTTGGTTTTACGATCGGCCGCCTCTCTCGCTTCATTTTCAATCTTTCGGATGAGTTTGGCGGCATCATGTTTGGCCTCAGACTCCATTGATATGATCAGCAAACCTTTAGCCTCTTTACTCGATATCCCCGCTACCCGTTCCAGTTCTTGTCGTTGCCTGTCCATGAGTTCCTGGTATCGAAGTTGACTCTTATTCAACTCCCCTTCTATCTGCTCAATGCCACTTTCTCGCTTAGAGAGTTTCTGCTCCTTTTGCTCATATTGCGATATTTTTTTATCTAGATTTTCTTCTTTGTGAAAAAGCCTTCTTTCCTGGGCCTGTACCTGCGCCCTCTTCTCCTTGGTCTCATTCTCAAAGTCGAGTTTCATCTGATAAAGGGTGTCCTTAGCCTTCAACATGGCCTCCTTTTTCAGGTTCTTCGCATTCCTGTGGGCCTCGTTGATGATTTTTTTCGAATAGTTTTTTATGGAATCAAACTGGCTTTCTACGATCTTCTTCCGGGTCCAAAATCCAATAAGAACACCCAGAATAAGTCCCGCCAGGGTGATACCGATAATTTGAATTAATGTCATAGCAAAGTATCCTTCTTTATTGGTTCAACACATTGAAAAAAGCAACTTTCAAGGGAAAAAAGGAACAGGACATGTCTTCCCTGATTCCATGGCTTTTTTGCTTAATTCAATCTTTTTTTAACTGTCGAATATATAAAGATATGAACGATTGTGGGGCTGTTTGCCTAAGGATGGTTTCGATTGGAAAGAAAGGCCGGTAATTCAGCATGGCCCTAAATACAGCTTAAAACTTATGTTTTTTATATAGTGATATAAATACGTTAACTCAATTTCATCACAATCAACATAAGCCATATTAACTCTCATTCACCTTAGTGCTATGATTGCCTTCAGCCCTCTATGCCTTCTGTTCATTTTATATATTCAAGGTCGCCTTTAAATATGGTTTAATCTAATTCCGAACATTTCTAAAACAGGGGATAAATTTCTACACCCACAGAGAATCAACATCCCCTCAATCCATAACGGATTCGATATTGTTTAAGAGTGCCTCAGTCCTTTGACGGATATTTACCGAGAGCTCATCACGCTCTTTAATGGCCTGGAAATATTCACTCGCAATATTTAAGGCAACTAGGATAGCCATTTTTTTCTCCGAAAGCCCTTCGGTATTATCCTGTATCTCTTTTAATTTATCATTGACATAGTCCGCTATCCGGCTTAACTGCTCCGCGCTTTCATCGCTTTTAATGACATATTCTTGATTGTATATTTTCACTTTGATTTGTTTCATCAAATCCATCCTTTACGTGAAAAAACCCGAATGGCTTTTTCATTAGAAGAATCCCAACCAAAGGTCGGGCTTCTTCTCCGAGCAAGGGAAAACCTGAATAGGGTGATTATGGAACGATCCATTTGATCTTGCCCAGGTTGGCCATATAGAAAGGGACAATTTTTGCAGGGAAAGAGAAGGGTCTTTTTGCCTTTTGATGAAAAGCGGGACTCAATTGATGATTCATAGTTCCAACTGTTCAATCTTTGCCAGAAGAGATGAAATCATTTGCTTGGCCCTGTCGCGGGCTCCTTTTAAAAATGCTATATCACCCGTTAGATCCGCTATTTTTTCCTCTTGAATGCGGATCCTTTCAATCGACGATTCCTTTTCCTTCTTAAAGGCTTCAATGAATTGGATTAGAGAATCGATCCTCTCTTCGAGCAACTGAAATTGATCCAACTCCCCGTCACTTTCCATGACATGCCCTCACCGCCCGGTGATCATTTATCGCTTTGTCCTGAAATCGCTCGGAAAATATCCTTTATTTTGGAATTTTTCCTATATTATCCCTAGAGTTTGAAAAAATCAATAAAAAAGGCAAGCCTTCTAATTGCTTGCCTTTTTGGTCATCGATTAGCTGAAGAACCCTAATAGAAGATTGGGGTTCTTCTATTAGTGAAATTTCTCAGCCACTTTGATGCGTGCAATGGCCCTTTTCAGAGCGACTTCCGCCCTCTTATAATCGATTTCTTCCGCGCTCTTCCCGTTCGTCATTCTTTCTCGGGCCCTCTCCGCAGCCTGTTGGGCTCTATCGATATCCACGTCAGTCCCTCTTTCGGCGGCATCCACCAGGATCGATACTTTATCGTCAGAGACTTCGGCGAATCCGGTCGATACAACCAGTGATATGGTCTCCGAGCCTGAGTTATATCTCATTTCCCCAGGTATGATACCGGACAGAAAAAGAACATGGCCCGGCAGGACGCCAAATTCACCTTCAGATCCCGGAGCAACCACCATATCTACCTCTTGACTGACCACAACCTTTTCCGGGGTGACCACTTCCAAAAACAGTTTTCCCATGAAATGCATCCCCCTCTTTAGGCTGAAGCCATCTCTTCGGCCCTTGCCTGGACCTCCTCGATACCACCGACCATATAAAATGCCGCCTCAGGCAAATCATCATGTTTCCCTTCAATGATTTCTTTGAAGCCCTTGACGGTTTCCGCGACAGGCACATATGCCCCTTTTTTCCCGGTAAAAGTCTCGGCGACATGGAATGGTTGGGACAAAAATCTCTGGATTCTCCTGGCCCTGGCAACGGTCAGTTTGTCTTCATCGGAGAGCTCATCCATCCCCAGAATCGCAATGATATCTTGGAGATCCTTATATTTCTGAAGGATCTGCTGGGTCTGCCTCGCCACCTGGTAATGCTCCGCCCCGACCACATTGGGGTCGAGAATGCGCGAGGTCGAATCGAGGGGGTCCACCGCGGGATAGATTCCCAACTCGGAGATTGGACGAGAAAGGACCACCGTGCCGTCCAGATGGGCAAACGTGGTCGCAGGGGCAGGGTCCGTGAGGTCATCTGCCGGGACATAGACACATTGCACAGAGGTGATGGAACCTTTCTTGGTTGAAGTGATGCGTTCCTGAAGTTCACCCAGATCCGTACCGAGGGTCGGTTGATAACCGACCGCAGATGGTATTCGGCCCAAAAGGGCTGAAACTTCCGAACCCGCTTGGGTGAATCGAAAAATGTTATCGATAAACAGAAGCACATCCTGTCCCTTTTCGTCACGGTAATATTCCGCAGCCGTAAGGGCAGACAGGGCAACCCTCGCCCGTGCGCCGGGCGGTTCGGTCATCTGACCATAGATTAGCGCCGCCTTTGGAAGAACCCCTGATTCCTTCATTTCCAGATAGAGGTCATTTCCTTCCCTCGTCCGCTCACCGACGCCGGCAAAAACGCTGATCCCGCCATGCTCCATAGCAATGTTATGGATCATTTCCATCATGACGACCGTCTTCCCTACGCCGGCACCCCCGAACATGCCCATTTTACCCCCACGTGGGAAGGGAACCAGGAGGTCTATGACTTTGACACCCGTCTCAAGCACATTGACTGTGGTGTCCAGTTCTACAAATTCGGGTGCATGCCTGTGAATGGGTAAATACTCTTTGGTATCCACGGGGCCCAACCCATCGACCGGCCTTCCCACAACGTTCAGTACCCTGCCGAGAATGGGATCACCTGCAGGCATCATAATCGGGTTCCCAGTATTCTTAACCGGCATACCGCGAACCAGACCGTCTGTGATGTCCATGGCAATGGTGCGGACTACATTGTCACCCAAATGCTGGGCAACTTCCACAACGAGATTGCCCTCTTGATCATCTATCGTGGGGTTTGTTATTTGCAGTGCCGAAAAAATTGGGGGGAGATCCCCTTCGGCAAATTCCACATCGACGACAGGCCCCATAACCTGAATTATTTTACCATCATTCATCATATTCTCACGACCTCCTTATTTCTGGTAAACATCTGGGCCCAGAGGAGTAAACCTTTATCTAGGCCCAAAGCGGATGAATTCCTTTCATTGTGTTGTATAAAATCCTAAATCCGAATATCGAAATTCGAAACAAATCTCAACTTTATAAATGCCAAAATGACCAAAACAAATTCTTTTCCACGATATCAGGGTTAGCAATGGTTTATGTCATTTGAATTTTGGTCATTAGATATTGTTTCGTATTTCGTATTTCGTGCTTCGAATTTGGAGCCTTTCTATTTCTTGAGGCAGAGCCGCTGAGCTTTAAACTTGCCCTCATGACCGGGTTTTCCAAGTTTGATCAAATCTTCACTTAAGGGCCTCAGCACCGCCGACGATATCCATCAACTCTGCTGTGATAGCTGCTTGCCGGGCCTTGTTGTAAACCAAGGTCAGATTTTCAATCAAATCGGAGCAGTTCCTCGAAGCATTGTCCATGGCTGCCATGCGCGCAGCGTTTTCACTGGTTTCATTCTGTAGAAAGGCATTGAATATTTGCACGCTGAGATGTTTGGGCAACAATTCGACGAGCAGCGCCTCAGCATTCGGTTCACACAGATATTCTGCCATGCCTTCGGAATCCTTTTCCCCTTGTGGAGGGACTATTGGTATCAGTTGAACAAGCGTGGGCTCCTGTTTCGCAATGCTGATAAAACGGGAATACATCATGTAGACTTCATCTGTCTCATCAGCCAGATACCGGTCGCTCAGATCCTTTGCCATTTGATTCACAAAGGCGATATCGACATCTCCGTAAATGGATACATGTTCAGCAGATATGTGATAATCTCTTTTCTTGAAGTAGTCTCGCCCTTTCCTGCCGACCAGGGTGAGGGTATAGTCTAATCCTCTCGTCTGCTGATCTTTCACCCACTTCACACCAGCCGAGATGAGATTCATGTTAAAACTTCCACACAGTCCCCTATCGGATGTAAAATGAAGCAACTCGACCTTCGAAACCTGTTCCTTCTTATTGAGCAATGGATGAATCTCCGGATCGATGCGGTTCGCAAGGTTCTCAAGGACCTCTGCGAATTTTTTTGCATAGGGGTCGAAATTCTCCATCTTCGTTTGTGTCTTTCTGAGTCTGGCTGCAGCCACCATATTCATGGCCCTGGTGATCTGCTTCGTCTTTTTAACGGCGTCTATCTTGCGCAATATATCTCTTAAAGTGGCCATCTATCTTTCTCTGTTCTATAATTCATATTATTGTCGATCCTGTGTCGGACGGGAAAGGCCATCCTAAACATTCCACGACTGACCATTAGGTCATTCAGGCTTAGGCGTTTGGCTGGAAGGTCGTCTTGAACTCATCCAAAGCCTTCTTTAATTTTTCCTCCAACTCATCAGAGATCTCCGCTTTTTCTTTGACCTCGCTCAAGAGATCACCATACTTGCTCCCCATAAACTCCAACATCTGTTGCTCGTATTCGCTCACCTTTTCCTCGGGCCATTCGTCCAGATAACCATAAGCCCCTGCAAAGAGGATCATGATTTCGCTTTGAGCGGGCATGGGTTGGTATTGAGCTTGTTTAAGGACTTCAACCAGTCTGCGGCCCCGATTGAGCTGCTGTTGGGTCGCCTTGTCAAGATCGCTGCCGAACTGGGCAAAGGCCTCCAGTTCTCGGAATTGGGCCATATCCAGCCTAAGGCTGCCACCAACTTTTTTCATCGCCTTGGTTTGGGCCGCACCACCGACCCGTGAAACGGAGAGCCCCACATTGATGGCCGGTCTTATCCCTGAAAAGAAAAGGTTGGGTTCTAAGTATACCTGCCCATCGGTAATGGAGATCACGTTTGTTGGAATATAGGCGGAGACATCGCCCGCTTGCGTCTCGATGATGGGCAGTGCCGTGAGCGAACCGCCTCCAAGTTCGTCATTCAATTTGGCCGCCCGTTCCAGGAGACGG
>JAQYVK010000324.1 GCA_030145585.1 Desulfatiglandales bacterium
CCGTCGCCAAGGCTATGGCGGGACAAGCAGGGTCTCTCGACCCTTCGACAGGCTCAGGATCTGTCGACCCACACCAGCCGTCGCTGAAGCTATGGCGCGGCAGGCAGACATTTAGCCGGACGACTTGTCCGGCCAAAAATAAGCGTCCTGTATACCAGGAAATGAAATTTTAGGATGGGTAGAGTTTACGATACCCATCAAATCCCTTCGATATTTATCCGCCGTCGGTGTGGCGTGGTTTACCCGCCTATTTTTTGTGGCGGCTTCAGTTCTTGCCCGCCGTTCTTGTGGCGGGTTAAATTCACTTGACCCCTTGAATCCTCGACCCCTTGAATCCTTGGGACAGTGTTCTACAGCTTTTCTATTTCCTCTTTCTTCATGGAAAAACTGTGTTCTGGCCCAGGAAAAGTCCCTTCCTCCACTTCGTTCTTATATTGCACCAGTGCCGCTTTGATCATTGGGGAGAGATTGACATACTGCTTGACGAATTTTGGGGTGAATCGTTCAAAGAGTCCGACGAGATCATGAAAAACCAGCACTTGACCGTCACAATCCGCACCCGCTCCGATACCAATCGTCGGTATGGCCAGCGTCTCTGTTATCCTAGAGGCCAAAAGGTCCGGGATACATTCCATGACGATCATAAAGGCCCCTGCCGCTTCTAGATCCCTGGCCGATTCCACAAGTTCCCGTGCGCTCTCCGCATCTTTACCCTGCACCTTGAATCCACTCAGCATTGTGGCGGTTTGAGGGGTAAGCCCTATGTGTGCACAGACCGGAATGCCCGCCTTGACTATGGCCCTGACCACTGGAGCCATATCGCTCCCCCCTTCAAGTTTTATAGCATCGCACCCCGACTCCTTGATAAATCGACCCGCATTTTCAACGGCCTGTTCTACAGAAACGTGATAGGACATGAAAGGCATGTCTCCGATGATGAAGCTGCGCTTTGCCCCCCTACTGACCGCTTTACAATGGTGAAGCATCTCATCCATCGTCACAGGGACCGTCGAATCATAACCCAACACGACCATGCCAAGAGAATCGCCAACAAGGATGGTATCGATCCCGGACTCGTCCACCAAACTCGCCATGGGATAGTCATATGCCGTCATCATGGTAATTTTATTCCCCGACTCTTTTTTCTGCTGAAGCTTACTGATTGTTACTTTTTCTCGGTCCATTATAAACCTCCTCTCAATGAGGTACTAATTCATTGATACTCCATTGTTAACGTGTGTGATCATTCTGAGCGAATATAACCCATGCCCAAAGGGCATGAGTTATTATCATCATATTGGAAAAAATCCGAAATCCGAATGTCGAAATTCGAAACAAATCTTAAATCTCTAAATACCTTAATGACCAAAACAAATGCTTTCTTACGATATCAGGATTGGCAATGGTTTAAATCATTTGAATTTTGATCATTAGAAATTGTTTCGGATTTCGGATTTCGTGCTTCGGATTTGGAGTCTTTTAGCTTCTTAAAGTAGAACCGCTGGACTCTAACCTGGTCCTCATGGCCAGTTTTTCCAAGTTTGAACAAAAAAGGTCCTTCGGGAGGACCAAAGGACCTTATTCTAAGGAGCTATCTTATCCGGTTTCCGGTTTGAAACCAGTGAATACGTTCTTCCGTCCCGGTCATCACAATAGGAGATCCAGGCGGTATCACTCTAATAAAAATAACATGCAAACAAGGCCTCCGGATTCGTGTCCCCCACCCAGGATCACTTTCCCTCCAGCTATATTATGAATTTTATATATCAATTCATATGG
This sequence comes from Desulfatiglandales bacterium, assembly GCA_030145585.1. GTDB lineage: Bacteria > Desulfobacterota > DSM-4660 > Desulfatiglandales > HGW-15 > JAQYVK01. The sequence goes on from JAQYVK010000324.1 coordinate 1,780, forward strand.
TGTCAATATAAACCTTGTCCCTTAAAAATGATATCATGAGCTTTGGGCCCGCAGTTAAAAAGGAGATCAAAGGCGGAGAGATTTGGAATAAAATCTCCCCACAACTGCGGATAAACCGGTGACGGGTATCTAAAGAATTCAAGAGCGATTTCTGCTTGGCTGAAAAGGTCATGGTTGAGATACTTACGTGCCGGGACCTGCGCCAGGAAACAGGCAGCCTTCATTTTTTTACAAACCTCAATGAGGCGCTGGTCCCCTTTCCCCTCTATATCCAGTTCGGAGATTAATTGGACCTTCGTGTTGATCTGAAGGCTATCCATAAGATACCTGATGATCTCCATGTTTAGATCTATGATCTTGTCAAATTTTTTTGTAAACACCCTCTCTAAAAAATCATAGTGATCTCGGAAGTAGGGTGCCTTACCATAGGCATTCTTTAACGTGAGGAGGTGCTTTTTTCTCCACCGTCCCTCATCACATATCCTTACTTTTTCGATTTCCTGCAGCCCGAGCCCTTTTTTCCAAACCGGTACCGTTATCCACAGGGTGCCATGTTCTCCCTTAAAACGGTTCCTCGATATCCAGGTGGTTCCCCGCGGAAATTGAACCTCATCCAAGATCACAAAGATATCAGAACGATGGGCCTTATAAAAAAAACCGGGGAAGGGGGCGAAGTATGGCTGACTGGCTGAAAGAATCATTATTTGGATCATCTCCCGATTAGTTGGTGTTACCTAAGGACCAATAAGTCGGTTATCTCCAATTGAGCAGGTTTGATCTCAGAGGGTACAAGGGGTCAAGGATTCAAGGGTAAGAGGAAAATCCCAGATGTTAAAAGCAAAAATGCGTTTGTATTAATATAATACAAGTTTAGGAAATAGCGAAGAATGTTTGGTGTTTGAACAAGATGTCCCATGCGGGAGCGCGGGAAGGCTCTTGGCACGGCGGAAGCCGGCCCAGCCTTCAGCCTAAACCCCTTCTGGTGACTGTAAGAAATTGAGCCTCTACAGTCACCCCTTCAGCCTAACCAATCATGTCGGACATATCAAATCTGATGCATGGACGAGGGATATGCCTGAACCCTCGAGATCCTCTGCAAAGCGGCCTATGGCGCGGGCTGTTTCGGGGAATGGATGACCTATTCCGATAGCACATCCATGCTTTCCGGCAATGGCTTTAAGATGAGAGAGCTGGTATAGAACAGCGGATTCCTCCTGGCGATTGTCCAGAAAGATATTTCTGCGGGCGGTGCCGATCTGTAGTCTTTTAGCGGTTTGGTAGGCCCTTGAACGTGTTGTGGTAAGGCTGTCAACAAAGAAGAAGCCGGTTTCCTTGATGATCCCAAGAAACTCTTTTATCTTATTTCGAGACTCCGTGAACTTTGAGCCCATGTGATTATTGACGCCTGTTATATATGGAAGGCCGAAAATATTTCCCTCCATAATCTCTGCAATCCTGTCCTCTTCATACCCCACATAGAGGGCTCCGGGACCAGGGTCAATGGTTGGATCGATGGGTTCCATCGGTTGGTGAAGCATGATCTCGTGCCCTCTCTCATGGATCTCAAGGGCCAGATCATAGGATAGTTTTAGCCTCGGCAGGATTGAAAAGGTAAGAGGCACATTAAGATTTAAAAATTCTCTTGCCCTGCGACAACTAAACCCGATGTCATCAATAATCAAGGCAATCGTGGCACCTGAAAAACAGCTCCCTTGTAGATTTCCAGAAGCGTAGGCCTTCGAGAATCCATTGAGCCCGAATACGCTTCCTAATAAAAAATAGGCACTCTTGAATATAAAATCCCTTCTCTCCATCGCTCTACTCATCTTTCACCAAGGTTTCACTATTAGAAGGACATATGTGCCGAAATTAGCTCCTTATACAATCTATAGAGCACCCTGTCAAGAAAAAATACCATATATTGTATAAAAGGTTATTCCCATACCTTAATGATTTGCCATAATTCCTCTTTCTGCAAGGAAAAACCCAATTGAGCGTGGCTCAATTGGGTCTATTGATTATGAGTGGAACTATGTATTTTTAGAGCTGAGTCGGAGGTGAATCGGTGGGAATGAACTCTCCCTGCAGCAAGCTGCAGGGTATCGCCTCGGTTCGTGATACTCGCCGATCAAGTTGAATACAACTGAATTCGAATTCATCCCGCGCTGCCCCGCAAGCGGGATCTCCGCTGCTCTCCGACAAGCAGCGGGGAATTCGAACTTAAAGTGCTATGAGATGCCGGATGCTGGTCTCTGGATTCTGGATGAACCTATGTTTTAGGTTGCACGAAATATCCGGGATCGAGCATCCAGAATCTCTCCGAGGCGTAGGCCAGTTTCGGAACTGCGGGACGCTATTTATCAGGGAGGAATACAATTGTGTAGCAACGGTTTCGAACTATTGGAAATCTTTATATCTATAGCTCCAAGAGTTTTTTCGACAAACTATGCAGCTCAGAGTTTGCCAGTGCAACTACTTTCTTCTTGACCGTCCGTGAATAATACTCCTGTTCGGTTTTAGTTAGAGGGAAGCCTTCCAGCTTCTTGTTGAACAGCTCCTTCTGCTTTGGTGAAAAAACTTGTGACAGTGCGTGCTCCAGAGAATGTTCCTCATATTTTTCTTTTCGCCGTCTGTCTTTTTCGGCCTTTTTTTCAAAATAAAGTTCGAACACTCTTTTCAAACGTTTTGGATCAAACTCTGTATCATTGTATTTTAGAGTTTGGTTATGAACTAAATGGTTTCTCCATGTCTTGACCAAAGCTTTATCTTTTTTGGAGAAGCCTTTTTTGAGCTTGTTCCACCATGGGAACGACAGGTGATAAAGTGAGAACAGGGATCCGGACAAAAGCATCAACTGGTGAAATTGGTCTTTCTGTTCTTTTCTCGTCAATTGCTGTTTGACCTGTTCCGGCGTAAACTGATAGCCTTCAGCCGCATTTGCCAGCAACACAGGAAAACCTTCCCAAAGCCGGGTGTCAAGGCTTTTCACGACCTCTGCCAAAGTTTCGTTGACATCCAGTTCTTCGTTTGGCTCAAACATTGGAAAGCCGAGTTTGGATAAGCTGGTCAAAAGTTTTCTGTCAGTCATAAAGCCCCTTCTCTCTCAATAATTCCAAAAAATGATCTATATTTGACCTTAATCGTAATTCACCCACGTCGTAATTAACCAGTTCATGAAAATGGTTGATGTAATGGGGGACGTTCGTGCAGAAATTGCTTGACAGTCTATTTTCTTATGTGAGATCCTCCGAAAATGCCGCGCTTAGCAAGATTAGATGCCCCAGGTGTGCTTCATCATGTTATGGGCAGGGGTATCGAAAAAAGAAAGATATTCATAAATAAGAAGGACCGCAACGACTTCATATCCCGTTTGGCCGAACTGGCTGAGGGAAATGCGATGGATATCTATGCTTGGGCGTTACTTCCAAACCATTTTCACATTCTCTGTAAAACAAAGATGCGGCCTCTGTCCTCGAGCATGCGTAAAGTGCTGACCGGGTATGTGGTTAATTTCAACAAGCGCCACAACCGGCATGGGCATCTTTTCCAGAATCGGTATAAATCCATTGTGTGTGAAGAAGATGTGTATTTGACGGAATTGGTACGCTATATTCATCTGAATTTGATCAGGGCCGGGATGGTTAAGAGCATTAAAGAGTTAAACAGATCTCCTTGGTCAGGGCATTCGGCGTTGATTGGATATGTTAAGAGGGATTGGCAGGATACGGGATACGTGCTGTCCTTGTTTGGAAAGAGAGGCAGTGGGAAGAGCAGGTATATGGAATTTGTAAAGAATGGGATTGATGTTGGTAGAAGGCCTGAGTTGGTAGGTGGAGGATTGATAAGGAGTTTAGGGGGTTGGGCTGAGGTATTGGCCTTGAGGGGCCGCGGAGAAAGGCAAATATTTGATCAAAGGGTATTGGGAGATGGTGAATTTGTTGAGCAGGTATTATCCGAGATGGATGAGCAGAGTAAGGAGAATTTAAGGGTAAGGAGGAAGGGGATAGACCTTTCTTTGCTGGCTAAAAAGGTATGTAATGTTGATGGTGTTTCCGTCGGCGAACTTAGATCTGGTAGTCGGAGAAGAGAAATTGTGAATGCCCGAGGGGTATTTTCCTGGTTAGCAGTGAGGGAGTTGGGGTATTCCGGAGCGGAAGTTGCCCGATTTCTGGGCGTCACGACCTCATGCGTAACGAGGGCGGTTTTATCAGGCGAAGAGCCAAAGGTAAAGGGGTATCTTTAGAGAGTTATGCACGCTCTGCACGAACGTCCCCCTTTATGAGCGTTCACGAAACAAATGATGGTCAAGTTAGAATTGCGGCGATGAACATTGGATTTATGAGCATGATGTTCAGCGGTACAGTAAAAAAAGTGCTGCAAGAGGGTGGTGAGAATTTTAGAAATTCAGTTGAGAACATTGTAGAGAAATAGAAATTTGTATTTTGATTATCACATTTGTTTGATATTCGTTCATGGGCTTAACGTAAAATTCAAATATAATTCGATTGGGTATCAAAGTTAAAATCAAAATAGGTTATTAG
>JAQYVK010000325.1 GCA_030145585.1 Desulfatiglandales bacterium
TCAGAATTAGGCAAAAGTACGGGAGCTGTGAGGCTCCCGTACCTTTCCAAAATCAGGTTCTTACCTTGAGGCTTCAGCCGCAAGTTGTTTGTAACGTGCAAGCACCTTTGGTGCGACTTTGAACCCTTCCTTTTTCCGATCAGCCAGCCATTTTGCCTCCATGGGCTGGAATGCCTTTGTCCAAACCGCTAGTTCCGCGGCCGTGGGTGTAAAAATCTTTACGCCGCCATTGATAAGCTTTGCCTTCCCCTTCTTACCTCCAGCATACATCCCATCGGTGCTAACCGTGAGGGATTCATCCCCTACGTCCATAATCATCTTCTGAAGGTCGGGGGACAGGGAATTATAACTCTGCTTGTTCATGACGACCGGAAGCGGAACGCGGCCCATCGGTACCACGGTGACATGTCCGGCCACTTCCCACAATTTGTAGGCACCCATGGAATTATAGGATTGGACCATACCATCCACAACGCCGGTCTTCAGGCTAAGATAGGATTTAGGGGGAACAATCGCAACACCGCTACCGCCATGCATTTTGACAAATTGTCCTTGCACGCCGCCGGCGCCGATTTTCATGCCCTTCAAATCAGAGGGTTTGTAGATCGGTTTGGTTGAAATGATATTGTACGAGGTCAATTGCGTCACCCAAACGACCACAAAATCCTCCAATTCTTTATCCATTTCAGGGAATTCACGGATCAATTTCATGATGGCCCTGCCTGAAGCCACGGTTCCCGGTGTGTCATTGGGCCAGGTTATGGTGGGTATTAAAGTCACAGACAAGAGGGGATATCGTTTGGCGAAGGTCCTTACACTGAGATTAGTTAGATCCGCCGTCCCGGCAACGATATTTTCGACAGCTTGACGAATCTTGAACAGGGCCCCAAAGGGATAGGTTGTGACCGTCACCCGGCCCCCGCTCCGTTTGCCCATTTCCTCGGCAAACCAGTTCCAACCATTTGCCGGTGGTGTTTTGCCGGGCATAGAGTAATTAAACCTTAATTCTGTCGGTTTGTTTGATGCCGCTTGTGAAATGGTAGGAATTAAAAAAGAAACTGATAGACATAACGCTGCCACGATCAACCAGAATTTACTTCTCATTATGGCCTCCTTGTTTTGTAAAGGTTTTGAACGAGATTTCTAACCAGCACTTGAAACAAAAATCCTACCACCCCCTTTCCGCGTAATGATTATTTGATGAAGACGATATGAAACACTTGAATAAGCACTTTTGAGTATGTCATTGACTTACATATCGAACGATCGATCAAGTTTTCAATATTCCTATCACGGTGTCAAGAAAAAAATCGAATACACACAAGACTTTTTTCGCATTGCTCCCGGATTTAATCTCGAAAACGACGCCTCAGGGTCCACGACCTGTGTGTTGATTCGTATCAACGGCAATCCTTTAAGCATGCTAACATGTCCATCATCTTTTTCAATCGCAAAAATCTGAAAAGGTAAGGATGTTGTTTATTGTGCTATTTGTTGATTTTCTCCTGCCCTAATCTCATGATTTTACCCTTCTTTTTTTTCAGGCGTTAAGGAGGTAAAAAATGGGACCTCTGTTTGGACCCCGAAAAAAGTCCATAGAAGTCGCGTTTCACAAAAAAATCTCTTGACAGGGATAAGATCTTAAATTAATTTATCAAACGATCGATCAAATATGTTTTGGCTCTTTAATAGATGGTTGGGGCCTGTCGCCATTCCATCGTAACTTTCTGTTTTTACAAATGAAAATGAAGTGCCGGATTTGATGATCCCGTTTCAAAATTCAGGAAAGGTAATCTTAAAATGGCTAAAAAGATCTATATTGAACCGGATAAATGCACAGGTTGCCGAACGTGTGAATTGGTTTGTTCCATCAAAAATGAGGGTATGGCCAATCCGGTGCTCTCCAGGATACAGAATATTGCTTTTAAGTATGAAGGACAGAGGATTCCAACGCTCTGCCTGCAGTGCGAATCACCCTTTTGTGTCTCTGTTTGCCCTGTGAATGCTCTTCAGAAAGACGGAGACACTGATGTTGTCAAGCATGATCCGGATAAATGTATCGGGTGTAGGATGTGTTTCATGGCGTGTCCTTTCGGGGGAATTGGCATTAACCCGGGATCCGGCCAAGTTTTCAAGTGCGAACAATGTGATGGCGATCCTGAATGTGTCAAGGCCTGCGAAGATAAGGCCATCACCTTTGAGACAGAAGATGTCGCATTAATGAACAAAAAGATGAAATCTGTGGGATGTCTTTCCGAATTACTTGAAAAATATTCTACCCAAGAGTGAGCTCACCAACGTGAGTACGTGACCTTGCGTCTGAATCGTCACGGTCATGGCTCTGAGATGGTTTAAACTTGGAGGGGAAAAATGGTCAAAGAGGATTATAAGAGCAAAGAAGAGGCGAGGGAAAAGCCTGTTGTGCGATGTAAAGCCTGTATTACGCGGTTTGAGGTCACTCAAGATGCAACAGAGGCCGCATGCCCGGAATGTGGGGCAGAGTGGCGCATATCCTGGCCGGAACCGGATACGCCTTATATCCGAGGATCAAAATAGAAGCAACCTCAAAAATGCTAAACAGCCCGATCTCTTCGGATTGCGCCGTCCTGCCGTCCTGACGGACGGCTTAGAACTATTTTTCTATTTTTGAGATAGCTTCTAATTATCCCAACGCAAGGCAGGAGGGCAAAGCCCTGAATCCAGGAACTTGCTTACACATGTCTTGAGTGCATTTCATGTCAAACCATATAATTGGATAACCCAAAGGAGTAAAAGATGGATTTGAATCAGAAGGCCTTATTTGTTGATTTAACAGAGGGGAACATTGAAAAAAAGGTTATCCCCATGGCGTTGCGCAAGAAATTTTTAGGGGGACGAGGTATCGACGACTACGTCCTTCTCACACATATAAAACCTGGGATCGACCCACTGGGGCCTGAGAATTACCTTTCTATCGGTGCAGGCATCCTCTCCGGAACCGGCATGCCCACTTGTGGCCGTTTACATATCTCAGCAAAATCACCGCTCACCGGTTTTCTCGGAAGTTCTAATATGGGGGGAGACTTCTCTCCCGAGATGAGGTATGCGGGCTACGAACACATCGTGGTGACGGGCAAGGCAGATCATCCCGTTTATCTATGGATCAATGATGATGAGGTGGAGATCAGAGATGCCTCTATGCTGTGGGGGAAGAATACCTGGGAAACGGAAAAAATAATTCGTGATACGCATGAGAATCAGCAAATCAAGGTCATTACTATCGGAGAAGCGGGTGAAAATCTGGTGCGTTACGCCTGTGTCATTTCACCGCCAAAAAACGCGGCGGGTCGGACCGGCATGGGTGCGGTTATGGGATCCAAAAACCTCAAGGCCATAGCCGTAAGGGGGACCAAAGGGATTCCGATTCCCAATCCGGAGAGGGTTCTCGAGTTGAGAAAAGAGCTGACCACGCGGTATCTTCGCAGCAAGGCGATGAAGGCCTGCCGGGCCTATGGGACCACCTTTGTCTACAGCACCTCCAACTATGCAGGCCAGATTAGGGTGAGAAATGCACAACTCAATCAAATGGTGAACGGCCAGGATCTTGAACCGGAAAACTTTATTGAGACCTATTCCGCCGGGCCTGTGGCCTGTGTGGGCTGTGCTATCCATTGCCGGCACAAATATGTGGTGCCCTATGGGAAACATAAGGGGGTCGTTTCAGAAGGCCCCGAATACACCTATTTGGGCGCATTCGGCACCGAGGTCGACAACCCCAGATATGACGTGGTCCTTGCTGCGGGCCATGAGGCCAACCTATATGGTATCGATGTCCTGGACTATGGTTCCATGCTTGCCTGGGCTATGGAACTCTACGAAAAGGGGCTTATCACTAAAGAAGACACCGGAGGGGTGGCCCTGGAGTGGGGAGATCCTGATGTGATCATTGGGATGATAGAAAAGGTTTCCAAGCGGGAGGGCTTTGGGGATGTTTTGGCGGAAGGACCGAAAAGGGCCATTGAGAGATTAGGAGAAGAGACCGCTTATTACAATATACATGTCAAGGGGATGTCCGGACTCCACTCCGATGAGCGTTCCGTGCCGAGCTTCGCTTTGGGGATCGGGGTTTCCACCCGTGGGGCGGATCATCTCAGGAGTCGTCCGGCCTTGGATCTCCTCAACCTTCCTAAAAAGGTCCTCGAGGATTTTTATGGATTTGAAGTATCCAACGATTACACGGAGTATAAAACCAAGGGGAAGATGGTCGCCTTCCAGGAGGAGTGCTTTGCGGTGGTGGATTCGACAGGCACTTGTAAGACCCCAAGTATCCTGTTTTCACCCCACCTGTTTGCATTCAAGGATTATGCCTTGATGGTTAGCGAGACGACCGGAATCGAGTTTACCGAAGATGAGATGAAAGAAATTGGGCGACGGATCTATGCGACAGAACGTCTCTTTAATAATATGAACGGCGCGACCAGAAAGGACGATTACCTGCCGGAACGCTATTATACCGAGCCAACGCCACTAGGAACGAAGTTCAACCGAGGGGTATGCATTGACCGTGAAAAATACGATATGG
>JAQYVK010000326.1 GCA_030145585.1 Desulfatiglandales bacterium
CACCTATTATACAGCATACCTTTGGGACCTGGGATGGGACATTGCCCTTGAATCCAATATCGCCAAGGTATTCAATTGTGAAGGTGTCATGGATGCCAGCCTGGATGCCATTCAAGTGATGGGGGGTGATGGATTGACACCCTTTTATCCCCTGGCAGCCATCATGAAGGTTGCGAAGGTTGAAAATATCGCGGGTGGTACAGTGGAAGCTTGCAGGCTCGTGATCCAAAGAACGGCCATTAGACAGATGGCGGAAGATCTCAAGATGCCTAAACGTGTCATTCATGAAGAACTGGGGGTCCCTGTTTCGACAGGGAAAGCGATTGAAGCCAGGAAGGATGTGGATGAGGAAAAGCTCCTCGAAGTGCTGGCTGAGGACTACCGCGTTAATCCTGGACTTCATATGAGCCGCGAAGATATTAAAGAGCATTTTGAGGTGGATGATGAACTTTTGGATAAATTGCTAATGGCCTTAGAGAGTCAAGGTTTCGTGAAGCTAAATCGAGATAAGAAAGGCATTGCACTTGCGAAAGCCACATATGACGGACTGAACAAAGCCTTCCCCCTTGATCATTATAAATGGTTCCCGGACTGGGTTGGAGATGACAATATTTTTTAGGGAAAGATATCCAAAAAAGGATCTTGCTGATCTGGAAGCTTTGGGGGAGAGATGAAGTGGGGTTTATTCACATGCACGGATAAGAAAAAACAAGGGGATCTCGTCTAGAAGCTATTTCAACAATAGAAAAATAGTACGAGGTCAAAGACATCCTAAATAGAACCGAACCCGTCGCAAAAAATAGGCGGGTAAATATCAAACAAGGAATATCGAATGTCGAAGGTGAATTTCTTGTTCGATATTCAATATTTATCCGCCGTTCGTGTGGCGGATTCGTTTTTAATTTCACTCGAATCCCCGCCCGCCATTTTCGTAGCGGGCGCGACCCCATGAATCTTTACCCGCCATCTCTTTGGCGGGCTCGGATCCTCTTCTCCAACTAAATTGGAGAAGAACCTCATTTAATAAACCTCTACAAACTCTATAGTCCCACCGCCGAATCGGGCCATGGTTTCAGCGGCAATTTGGAGACCTTGTTGGATAAATTCCCTTTCGATGCCGGGGACAGCGTACGCGTAAAAAAGCACATTTCCTGTATCCCCGCTGACCCTTGTCTTTTCGTCCGCTCCCTGGCAAAGGACACATACAATCTCCTTTTCATCCCTCAGAACTATCTCGTCCCTTTTGGTTCTTATTTTGCGCCCTCCCATACCGGCACATATTTCCCCTTCATCAGCTAAATCCAGGGTCAAAGCTCCTTCGAATCGATCATGATCAGTAACAGCAACAAGAATACCGGCGCACATCTCAGCCATGAAATGAGTATCCACCATAAGGTCATACCTCGGGAAACCGCTGTTAACTGTCCTTTTCAGATGTTTGGGTAAGGGACAATCAAAACCGAATCCCTTAAAAAAGGCGTCATAAATCCCTATTCGCTCTGTGATTTGGGCGAGGGTCTCCCTTCTTCTCATACGTCGTAGGAGCTTCCTCTTGTATTGATCAAACCCTTCGGGATTTTCCGGATTATGGCAATCGGAGATCATGGTCAATCCGAATGAGATCCCCGAAAATTTCGACAAATACCTCTGTGAAATAGTGCAATGATTCAGTTTGTTTCCGGATTCAGGCATTTTCCATACCCCTTCTTTGGCTGATTTCTTAAAAAATAATTCGGCATCTTTCCCTGGCATTTTATACCGGCAAACGGGCGCTTTCAAGAGTTAAAAAGATTCCGATTACCAACACTGGCTCATTGCAGAAATTGAGAATTTTTGACCGGCTGTTATATGGTAAACAGCGTTTCATCTTGGCCAAACTCTACTTCCATAACATCTTGATTTTCAAAGCGGTTTTACCCCGAATTTGTGAAAAAACCTTAAACAAATTCCCTCTTGCCCTTCATCAGGCCTAAATTTATAATTCTCAAGCGATTCTAAAACTGATTATTCTTGACTTAAGCAGTTATTCGAAATTATATAAAGCTTAAATATCCTTTCTTTCGATCAACCTCTTTTTCACAGGATATTCCTATGAAAAAGCAGGGCCTAATCAACAAATTAACTCCAAAAAATTCTACAGGGAGGTCAAGAGGATGTCGATATCCGGAGAGCCTATAAGAGATAATACGCGTGAATGGCCATATCCAGTCCGCTATGGGCAAGAGAAAGAGGTGAGTACCGATGTCCTGATTCTTGGCGGTGGCATGGCGGGTTGCCACGCCGCAATAAATGTCGCTAAAAAGGGTGCGAGGGTCGTTGTTGTTGACAAGGGAGCAGTAATAAGAAGCGGTTCAGGAGGGGCAGGGATCGACCATTGGCACGATGCCTGTACAAACCCATGCTGTAAAATTACCCCGGAAGAGATGATGGAAGCAGGCGGAGCCCAGGGGCTAATTGGAGGCAATTACTCTGCCGGGCACTCCAGTTACATTACCTGTAAG
>JAQYVK010000327.1 GCA_030145585.1 Desulfatiglandales bacterium
AGCGTCCTTGATATAGATTAGTAATCTTGATAATCGCATTGTTTTCAGACCCCTTCGAGGGGTCTTCAAGAGGCCTTCTGCTCTGTGGGAGAAGCCTCACTTGGTTTCAAATTGTAATGAGTAAGAATGGGTACACAATAACGATGACGTAGGGCCGTACGGGAAGGGGTGATGGGTCTGGACTGCTCCGGGGTTGCGTGTAAATTGGATTAATAGGTGTTTTGAAGAGGGACGGTCTGGTAGAAGCCTATTTAAGATTGGTTTTTTTCGTTCAGGCCCAGGTCCTCAACATTTTTAAGGATTTCCGCGAACCGTTCGCCGTGGGCGCTGTTTCTTTTGTAAAAATCAATACATTTTTCCAAAATTTCAACGACTTCATCCTCATTAAATATTCCGGGAATCTCTAGGGCGAGCCTGGGATGACGACCCAATTTCCCACCTAATAAGATGCGGTGCCCATGAACCCCGGTTTTGATTGTCCCTGTTGGGCAAACCCGGATGCATTTGCCACATCGGATACAATGATCAAAATCGATCACGGGAATCTCCTCGGATTCCTTTACGATGATAGCGTCTTCAATGCAGGCATCTTCACATGCACCGCATAGGCTGCATGGCTCTTCGGTTAACAGTGGTTCACTCGCACCGATAATGCCCAAGTCCTTGATCTGAGGCTGAGAGCAGGCGTTGGGACAATCCGCGACAGCGACCCTGAATTCATGATGGTGCTTCAGGCTCCCTTTTACACGTTTTTCCAGGAAAGCTCTGAAGGCCGCCCCTTTGAGGGTTTCCTCCAACCTCTCCAGGAGCCGATGGCTATCCACCGCGGGGTTGGGACAACCGTTCGCTCCAAAACAGGTTTCGAGCTGATATCCTTTGATTTCTTCACCCATTTTGGATAGATACCGCTTCTGAGAAAGCCGAACATCATTGAGAGAGATATTCTCTCTTCCCGTCTTTCGGATCTCGTCTTCTACACGAGCCCGGACTTTCTTTCTAATAAAAAAAGGGATTTTCTTTATGGCCGCTTCGGCCTCTTCCGACCATTGCATGTTTTTGTAACTCCAGTGGTTCTTTTTTTCTGAGATTAACGGCTTCGAAAAAATCCTATACCCGTCATTCCGGCGAAAGCCGGAATCCAGTCCTTAATAAAGATTATGGACTCCGACTTTTATCCGCCTCGGGCGGATTTCCGGAGTGACGAATATGGTGTTCGAACGAATTTTAAAAAGTTCTCAAGGCCAGGCCCAATAAAGACTCAGGACCTGTTAGGGGCTTTTTAGAGCTACCCCTGTTATCAATTTTATTCTATAATGATATACTTACGCGTCCATTGACTTAAGTCAAAGGGGCATAGGAATTTTTTTCGCATTTTGTGGCAAAAGAATTTATAAAGACAGATAACTCATAGAGATATTAAAATCCGAATACCGAATATCGAAATACGAAACAAAATCGAAGTACCAAAATTCTAATGACAAAAACAGGAACGTGACCTGAAAGACGTAGAATTCTGATGTTGTTTTGGTCATTGAAACATTCGGATTTGGGATTTGTTTCGAGTTTCTGATTTCGAATTTCGAATTCCAGGACAAGCAGAAAATTAAAAACTCAAAAGCCTGCTTGGTTCTGGCTTGTCCGAGTTAGGGTGGAGGATGTGATTAAATAAAGTGGTTCTTCTCCCAATTAGTTGGAAGAAAGGGGTCCAGGATCCATTAAATAGAACCGGCCCGCCACAAAAAATAGGCGGGTAAATGTCGAAGGGCTAAAAAACTTCATAATTCGACATTCCTTGTTCGAAATTCGATATTCGTTTTTAAAGCCACTTGATCCCTCGAATCCTTGAACCCTTGAGCCCTTTGTACAGCGATTTCACTCGATTCCATAACTACATGAGCCCTTATGGCTTCATACATCAACCAACATTTTTGGAGATGATCCTATAATGATTCCCTCGGCTAAAGAATGTCTTGAATACATGGAAAAATATGAAATGCTGGAAAATATCAAAGCCCATTCCATCGTGGTAGAAAAGATCGCCACCATTATCGCACGAGGGCTCATTGATACCGGAGCGGATCTCAAGCTTGAAAAAATAACCGCCGGGGCTCTGCTGCATGATATCGGTAAAAGCCTTTGTCTATATACAAAAGAAGATCATGCCGCGAAGGGGGAGGAGATCTGCATTCAGAACCAACTCGATGAAGTCGCTGATATTGTGGGAGAACATGTCATATTAAAAAACTATGATCCCGAAGCGGTCATTTCCGAAAAAGAAATCATATATTATGCAGACAAAAGGGTAAATCACGATCACGTGGTCAGTTTGGAAAAGCGACTGGAATATCTCCTCGACCGCTATGGAAGGAACAATGAACATCTTCTGGGTTCAATCAGGAAGAACATCGAGATATGCAGGGATGTGGAACGGAAGTTATTCGAAGGCTTGCCTTTCAAGCCGGAGGCGTTGGGTGAAATGGTTATAACTCCTTGAATCCCCAGAAAGGGTAATCCAGAAGATATTCAGCAATCTTTCCCGGGCTGTTTTCCCTGCTCGCCACCAACCACAAGGTCCCCTTCCTCTCCTCCACGGAAAGTGGGTCGAGGGGATCCCAATCGGGTGAAAGAATCATGGCATTGTCGGCACTGTACTCAATGTCCCCCGATTCTTTGAATGAACCCAAATCGGGCTTTTCACTATATCGGCCCCCCTCATCCCGGGAAAGCTCAGAAATGACAAGAAAAGCAACATTCTGTTCATCCCGAATTGCTTCCAGGTGTCGGAGCCATTCATCAATGCCGGTTCGTCGTTCTGAGAGATTCTTGAAAGGGAGCTTGTGAAGGCTGTCCACGACCACCAATGCATGGTCCTGTCGTGTTTCGTGTTGCAGGAAGTCGATCTGTCTCCTCATAATGTCAGGGGTCAGTTTTCTGTCGGTGACGATTCGAAAATAATGAAGTCTTTCCTTTAAATTCAATTGAGCGTTCTCAAGGCTTTTGGCTATCCCCGCTTCCGGCTCCTTCATTCTCATCTGTTTTTCGGAAAGTTTACTCAACCGACAAAGGGTCCTGGCATATACTTTTTGGCGACCGTTTTCGAAATCGTAGTAAATGATAGGGATCTTTTTTCCAGCCATATCCGTTGTAATCTGCATAAAAAAACAGGATTTACCGGCTTTCGGCTGCCCCCCCATGATATTGATGCCGCGAATTCCATTGAGAGCACGGTCCATTTTCTCGAAACCAGTCGACAAACCAAGTAACTGCTTTCCCTTTTCTCTTTCCAGTACTTGAACAAAGCGATGGTGCTCTTTTTGAGGCGATGAAAAGGGGGAGAAAGATTCCGATTCCTTAATCATGATGGAAACGGCCGCTCTAAAGTCCTTTCCTTTTTCCCTGGCAAGGTGACAAAGGTTATAGCCTCGATTATAACGGGAAGGCCACCTCAAAATTCTCGCCTTGAACCCGAGTCTGGCGGCCAGGGTCCGTGTGGAGAGTTGTGCCTCCGGAGAATGGTTCATCACTAAAAAAATATTCTCCAGATAGGCCAACCGCTCTTGATTCAGGTCTTCCAGAATGGCTGCCGTGGGGACCGCAATACCTGGAAACCCCAACTCCTTGAGAGTGAGAAGGCCGCTCTCTCCCTCCGTGATGAAAAGTGTACCACCTTCGCATCTATCTATCTCCTGTGCATTGAAAATCTGAAATTCTTCCTGAAAGAAGGTTTCATTTCCATGCCAAAAACTGTCGTCCTCCTTACCGGGAACAATGCATCGGGCAGAGTAGCAATTTCCATCCTCTAAAAAATAGGGGTACACCAAGTAACGCCCGTTATAGCCCACCCTCAACTCGTCAACGGTCCCTTCTGAGACACCCAATACATTGAAATGAGCATATTCTTTTTGACCCATCAGGGTTCCGAATTTTTTAATCTCCCCGTTGATGTTCTTGGCAGGATAAACCGTGTCCTGAACATAAGGATTTCGATCGGGATCATGGCCGGGGACCGTTGTGGGATCAAGATCCATTGTCCGTCCAAAATAGGCGGGGAAGCCCCCAGGGAGGCACCTGCTTAGACACCTGAAATAACCAAAGAAAAGACTGTCAGGATCTAGATAAACAACAATGGTCCCGGGCTTTTTCCGACCATTCGAGGAGCAAAAAGGGCAGGGTGCCTTGAGATGTTTTCCCTCCACTTTTGCTCCGGGGATGTTTGCCAAATAGAATGTCTTTATCTCTTCATATCGATCCATATAGAGCCCTCTCAGGTCTTATAGTAATTGTCAGAAATATGTTCCGATTGACCTTTTCATTAAATCCCCCTGTCCCCCTTTGCCAAAGGGGGAACTTATGAAGGCCTGAAGTAGGTTCAGCACACCTATGGCCGCAACGAGCAATACCGGAGTATAAACATTCCCCCCTTTTCAAAAAGGGGGGCCAGGGGGGATTTTATACTGTCGGACACTCCTTCCAATCGGAACATATTTATGACATCAGCTATGGCCGGACGTCGAAAGCAGCAAATTACAAAGGGGCACTAAAAATGAAGCAAGAATCTTGCCGTTTTCGCTCACATTGCTGGATTCCTAAAAAAAATGTATTCGGAAAAGGGATGATAAATAAGAGGTATAAATAAAAGAAAGGTGTAAGGTGCACGGTGCAAGGTGTAAGGAAAAGAGTCAGGACCATGAAATCCGGGGAACGAATACCTTAAACCGGGGGGTTCGGTGAAGGAGCTGCTATTTGGATGAAAGTTTCTTTCAGAAGAACGGAAACACCCCACACTTTGCAGGGCAAGAATGGCAAATCAAGCTTTCATTTCCAAATTTATCATATCCCCCCTTCGAAAGCCCATGGCATCGAAGAATTGTAACAGGTCCCAGTCGCGCCAGTTAACAAAGGTGTATACTTTTTCAACGCCAACTTTTTTCAGATTTGTGACCATTTCAGTCAGGAGCATCTTGGCGATCCCTGCTCTTTGAGCATTGGGATCCACCCCTATCGTATCAATCCAACCAATGTTCTCCGCCACGCCATAAGACCATCCACTGGAATCTCCAATAATAAAACCTATGATTTCCCCTTCCACTACCGCAACGAGGGAAGCCATGGGGGATTTCCTCTCCACCAATTCCAATTTCATTTCCCAGTACTCCGGCCTTGACTGACCGATTACCTTTGCATCAATTTCGACAATTCGGTCCAAGTCCTTTAGGGTCATGGCCCTGATAATGGGTCCTTTGGAAGATATCTCCGCCATTTTTCCCTCCTTTATAGTTGGTTGGTTAAATCTAAAAAAGAGTTATTACACAGACGCTGGAACGAAAAAGAGACTTGCTAGGTCCGGGTGTTGTGTCCCGGAACTCAACACTAAGGGTAATTCCCACATTACCACCTTACAAGGGCGCTACCCCAGGTCAATCCACCTCCGAATACAGGCAGGCAGACAAGATCACCCTCTTTTATGCTCCCACTTCTAACCGCCTCATCAAAGGCAATAGCACAAGAAGCTGAAGAGATGTTCCCATATTTGTTAAGGGTTACGTAAAATTTATCCATCGAGAGTTTTAGACTTTTGGCCATGGACTGGAACATACGTAAATTTGCTTGGTGTGGAATGAACCAATTGATATCTTCAATAGCGACATTGTTAAATGCCGCTGCCTCCTTGATGGAGTCGACAAAGTGTCGTACAGCCACCCGAAAGCTGATGTTGGCTTCGATCATGTTGAGAAAATGAAGCCCTTTGTCTACGCTTTCATGGGAGATGGGGGTGGTACTCGAGCCTCCTCCCGGCAAAAGAAGATCCTGGCCATTTTGGCCATCAGTATGGATATGTGTGGATAGAATTTCATGCCCTTCTTCACCAAGGGCCAATATTGCGGCACCCGCGCCGTCTCCCCAAAGAATACAGGTCTTCCTGTCTGTCCAGTTTAGTGTTCGTGACATTATTTCTGCGCCTACCACCAAGATGTGCTTGCAATAACCCGTTTTAAGATATTGGGACGCAATGTTGAGCCCAAAGATAAAACCGGAGCAGGCGGCAGTCACATCAAATGTAATGGCATTCGGGGCATCCAATTTGGCTTGAAGCCAGTTTGCGGCCGATGGACAGCAGGTATCGGGTGTAATGGTCCCGACAATAATGAGATCCAGGTCTTTGGCCTTCATACCCGCCATATCGAGGGCCTTCAAGGAGGCCTCAAAGGACAAATCAGAAGTATTTACGTCCGGTTCGGCAATTCTCCTTTCTTTGACCCCGGTCCGCTGAACGATCCATTCATCGGTGGTGTCGAGGCCCATTTTTTGAAGATCGAAATTGGTGAGTTTTTTAGGTGGCACATAAGAGCCGGTTCCCAAAATCCGTATTGTTTCCATATATTATTCACTTTCTCCATCATTATTCCAAATTCCTTTCCCCACGTCACCTAAATGAATAGGGGTAGTTTTTAGAATTATCATTCAGCTTATATGTTGTCAATTGGCAAAATATGCTCTATGACTGGGAAAATTGTAAGTCTCTGAGGTAGGAGGGTGTTTCATGAATGATGGACGAAAAGGTGTCATTTATCTGGATCACAACGCCACAACCCCAGTGGACCCGGCCGCGTCTGAGGCCATGATGCCGTTCATTGAGGGCGAATTCGGCAATCCCTCGAGCCCCTATCCTTTGGGGGCAAGGGCAAAGGCATCTCTTGAGGCCGCAAGAGATGACGTGGCCCGTCTCATTGCTTGC
>JAQYVK010000328.1 GCA_030145585.1 Desulfatiglandales bacterium
CAAGGATAAGGATCCGGCGGTTGTCGTCCTCGATCAGGATGGAAGACATGTCATCAGCCTCCTTTCCGGACATTTGGGCGGGGCCAATGAAATGGCCCAGATGGTGGCTCGGGCCATCGGTGGTCAGGCCGTGATCACCACGGCCACGGATTCGGCCGGTTTGCCTTCCTTCGATCTTCTGGCCAAAAAGCGGGGCCTTGCCATCGCTAACTTGAGTGGCGTAAGACATGTGAACATGGCCCTCTTGACCGGGGATCCGGTTCAGATATTGGATCCGGAAGACCGGCTTGGTTTACGGAAGGGTGGGGCGGTTGAGTTTTCGATCCAATGGAGAGAAACAGAGTCGGAGTGGATCAGCGGCTGTCCGGGTGTATGGGTCACTTGGAGAAACACGTTTCCTGAACAGGGAGAGGAGCGGTTGGTCCTTCATCCCCGATGCCTCGTTGCAGGAATAGGCTGCAACCGGGGGGCAGGAGACCAGGAAATATTGGATCTCATAAAGTCCACATTCAAAGAGAATGATCTTGCCCTCGAAAGTCTAAGTATGGTGACCAGCATCGAGGCGAAGAGGGACGAAGACGGTCTCATCGAAGCGGCACGGACCTTGGGCGTTCCCCTTCATTTTTTTGCCCCCGAAGAGATCGAATCTATCGAAGTCCCACACCCATCCGGTGTGGTCAAAAAACATATGGGAGTATCAAGCGTATGCGAAGCGACAGCTCTTCTGAAAACAGGGGGCGGCCGACTTTTGGTTCCAAAGAAAAAGAGCCGAAACGTGACACTGGCCGTCGCCTTGGGAAATTAAGCATTGTGAGCCTCGGTCCGGGCGATCCGGACTACCTGGCCCCAAGGGCAAAGGGAGTTCTGAAAGATGCTAGCGTTATCGTCGGTTACCGAACCTATATGCAACTCATCGAACCCGCAGTCCTTGAGGGAAAAGAGACGATAGAGACAGGGATGACCGATGAGATTCAGCGCTGCCAGTTGGCCATTGAAAAAGCCCTTGAGGGAAAAGATACTGCGGTGGTCAGCAGCGGAGATGCCGGGATATACGGCATGGCTGGATTGGTCCTCCAACTATTGGAGGAGAGAAAACTTTTAGGGGAAGTCAACGTGGAGGTGATTCCGGGTATCCCGGCTCTTTCTGCGGCCGCAGCCCTTTTGGGAGCCCCCCTCATGCATGATTTCGCCGTCATTAGCCTGAGCGACCTCCTGACACCGTGGGAGGTGATCCAATCCAGGGTTGAGGCCGCCGCAAAGGCAGATTTTGTCATCGTCCTTTATAACCCGAAATCGAAAAAAAGAACTTGGCAGCTGGATCGGGCTATAGAAATGATCAGTGAACATCGCAGTGGGGAGACGCCGGTGGGTTTGGTAAGAAACGCCATGAGAGAGGCGCAAGCCGTTCGAATCACAACCCTTTCTCATCTGGACAAGTCAGAGGTGGATATGCTTACTATCCTATTGGTGGGTAACTCCCAGACCCAAATCATGGGAGAGAAAATGGTCACCCCGCGAGGCTATAACATAAAGGTCTAAGGTCCAAGGTGTAAGGTTTACGGTGCCTTATGCCTTATACCTTGCACCATACACCTATCTTACACACCGTATACCTTATACCTTGAACCTTTCTTTCATGCCCTACGCCACTCACTTACCTATACAAATCCTCCTTCTTTTCACTTGACATTAAAAAATGCACGATCTACGCTTAGCGACGATAGGTGCCATATGCTTAATAGGGAATCCCGTGAGATTCGGGAGCGGTCCCGCCGCTGTAATCGTGAACGAAATCTGCAAGTTGCCACTGCTCGGTCTTAGCCGGATGGGAAGGTGCAGAGAGTAGGATAATCCGTAAGTCAGAAGACCTGCCTGTCACCGATGTCATTTCATTGCGGCAAACAATTGATATGGCAAGAGTTTGAATTGGGTCAAGGAAACTGGGTGCAGCCCTTCAAGCCTGTGAGGTTTGGAGGGCTTTTTTTTCGCCTTCGCCCGAATACCATTTAGCTTGTCGAAGCGCAGTGAAGATCCCGATCGCGGGGCTATAGGGATGAAAGCGAAGGCGGGTGGGTTTCGGCGAATTTCGCTTTGATACCCCGCAGCTAGCTACGGGGAACTTCATTGAATAGGGGATCGGATGAGAAACCGTAAAGGACTGGCCGTTTTTATCATTTTGTTGCTCACCCTATTTGTCGGTCAGGGCTCCTTGGCGGGCGACCGTGGGGACAAAAAGCCTAAAAAAACAGGAATATTGTTGGTCGCTTTCGGTTCCAGTCTGCCGGAGGCTCAGGTTTCATTTGTAAATATTGATAAAAAGGTCAAGGCGGCTTTTCCGGAAGTCCCGGTTCGGTGGGCATATACCTCTTCGATGATACGTAAAAAACTCGCCAGACAGGGGAAACACTTGGATTCTCCAAAGGGTGCCTTGATAAAAATGTCAGAAGAAGGGTTCACCCATGTGGCCGTCCAGTCGTTACACACCATAAGCGGGAAGGAATACAATGAGCTTCTTCAATCCGTCCGAAGGTTTCAGGATTCGGGTGGATTCGAGCGTATCCGCGTGGGACATCCGCTTCTATATGCCCAAGAGGACCTGGAAAAGATGACAGAGGCCCTTTTGGAAAACATCCCGAAGGAGAGGAAAAAAGGTGACGGGGTTGTTTTAATGGGACATGGGACCCATCATCCCAGTAACGCATTTTATGCCGCATTGATGTTTCAAATTCAGCGAAAAGATCCCAACGTCTTCATAGGAACTGTCGCGGGGTATCCTAAAATCGATGACATCAAGAAGATGCTGCTCGAGAAGAAAATAAAGAAGGCCTATTTGATGCCGCTCATGTCGGTTGCGGGAGACCATGCTCGTAAGGACATGGCGGGGAATGGTGAGGGATCCTGGGTCTCCATTCTCACCAAAATCGGCAT
>JAQYVK010000329.1 GCA_030145585.1 Desulfatiglandales bacterium
GGGGCATTTGAGCGGAGATATTCCGGCATTCTATACTCCTGCAAACAGTAGGGATTGACTTCACACCTTAACGGTAATCCGACATCAACCCTTCCCACACAGCCCAAGAGACACTTAATACACCTGACATACTTTTCCCCTTCTCTGGCTTTATTGGCCCACTCCGGCTCGGCGGTCTACCATTGAAATTTCTGATCATATTATAACCTCTCATTCAAAATTATGTTTGCATAATATATTGACTCTAAAGAACAACATATTGTTTATTGAAGGCCGAATATCTATCTTTGGCGGGGATAATAATCCATAACTTATTGTAAACTGGACGATAATTAGTTCTGGCACAACATTCGCAAAATGTAAAGTAGCCAAAGTGGATCAACTGACGAGACAAAGTGGGTTTTCAGATGCTCCGAATAGATGAAAATATCTTAGAAAAGAACGCCGTAGCCATTAAGGTGGACGGCGTGCTGGATCAAGACGCCATCCTTATTCTCAAAAATGTTTGTGATCGCTATTTGAACGAAAAAAAGGATGTGTTTCTCAACCTGGAGGGTCTCGTCCACATATCTCGGGAAGGCAGAAACTTCATACGTGACATACAGCCAAGCGTTAGCATAGCAAATCTTCCGAAGTTCATGTGAGAAAGTTAGAATACCCCGGGCTATGCACAAGGTATTCTAGCTTTCTCAGGCTTTCCTTACAATGAATTTGCTTTCTGTAAGGAAAGCAATGAACCCTGTGCCGTGCGCAGGGTTCATCACGAAATCTGGAGGGCATATCATGAGTTATGGAAAAATTTTTCGTTGGGAAAAAGAAGGAGACTTGGGAATCATAACCTTCGATCTGGCCACGGAGGCAACGAATGTATGGAGCCCTGAAGCCATTGATGAATTTTGTGCGATCATAGACGCACTGGAAAAGTCCCAGGATACTAAAGGTGTGGTTTTTATCTCCGGAAAGCCGGATAATTTTCATTCGGGAGGGGATCTCAAGTTGCTGAACCGAATGAAGGATAAAGAGGAGACAAAGCAAGCTCTTAGTGTCTTCCACAATGCATTTAATAGACTGAGTGCTTTGAAGTTTCCAACTCTAGCAGCAATCGAAGGCCATTGTCTGGGTGGGGGATTAGAATTTGCACTGGCATGCACAGCGAGGATTGCCAAAGAATCAAAGACCACTCTTCTCGGTCTCCCTGAGTGTAATTTGGGGCTTTTTCCAGGAGGGGGTGGGACCCAGCGTCTGCCCCGCCTGATAGGATATGGGGCTATCGAACTGATCTTAAAAGGTAAGATGTTAACAGCAGATAGTGCTCTTAAGCTGAGAATTCTAGATAAGTTGGTTTCCCTCAAGGATGAACTGCTGAGCGAAGCGACGGCCTTTTTAAAAGGAATCATCTCTGGAGAGGAAGTTCTAAAGAGAAAAGAGCATGACTTTTCTCAAATTGACGAGATGGCACAAAGGGCACACCAGGAAATCCTGAAAGCAACAAGAGGACGGGAGCTTCCGGGACCCACACTGGCCCTAAAATCCATCCAGGAGGGGCTCAAGGTTTCTTTAGAGAAGGGTCTTGAGATTGAAATGAATCATTTTGTTGAGGCCGTACTGTCCAAAGAGGCGAAGGGGAGTATTCATACCTTTTTCTTGAAAACCATGGGCGATAAACCCAGGAAAATGATGACCCGGGGGTTTGAGCCGAGACCTATAAGCAAGGTTGCCGTCCTCGGTTTTGGAGCCATGGGTCGCGGGATCATTGTCGACCTACTCAGGAACACGCAAATCTCAGTCATCACCAAGGATGTCCCGGATGCCATTGAACCGGGAAAGGCCTTTGTTAATAAAATTCTGAAGGGGCTGGCAGAAAAAAAGAAACTTAAAGGACCTGTTGAAGATGCCATGGGTCGCTTAATTGCCCTTTCGGAGTATACGGATGATTACAAAGAGGTCGATCTTGTCATAGAGGCTGTATTTGAGGACATCAAGATAAAATCACAAGTTTATCAAGAAATCGGAGAAGTCGTCGGACCTGACTGCATTATCGCATCCAACACCTCTTCCATACCTCTTCAGGCCATGTCCGAGCATGTCACTCATCCAGAGCGATTTGCCGGCGCCCATTTCTTTTCTCCTGTATGGTTGATGCAATTGGTTGAAATAATCCGCGGCGAGAAAACGAGTCAGAGCACTATAGATAACCTGCTAAATTTCGCTGACATGATTCGAAAGCGCCCCATTATCTGTAAAGACAATCCCGGTTTTGTAGTCAATGCGGTGCTATTTCCCTATTTCATGGATGCCCTTCATTTCCTGGAATTAGGGAATTCCATTGAGAAAGTAGATGGGGCCTTTATGCAATTTGGGATGCCTGTTGGTCCTATCAAGCTCATCGATGAAGTTGGGATAGATGTCGCCTACTATGTTGTCAAGGGTAAGGGGCTCGAACAGGATACCTTAAAAAACCTCATAACATCTAAACGATATGGTTTAAAAAAATCCGGAAAGGGCTTTTTCCTCGAGGATGGCAGCGTTGATCCGGAGGTTATTCCTTTAATTTCTAAAAAAGAAGACCAGGACACGGCATCCGAGGAGATGCAAACAAAGGTACTCACCGAAATGATAAATATCGGTAAAGATCTACTTGATAGAGGCATAGTTGATGACCCTAGGATGATCGATATCGGGATGATCTGGGGGACCGGTTTTCCTGCTGATAAGGGGGGACCTATGAAATGGGCGGACCTCATCGGCCTAAGCCAAAAACTTTTCGGAAAGACCTTTTATGAATCAAGTTAACAACCACCCCTAAAAGGGTCTTTTTACCTCTCACAGAGCTCACAGGGATCCCAGAGTCTATTTGATCTGAATTCCTGAGAGGGGAATTCAGATCAATTTGCCATCCCGCTTGCGCGAGGACTCAATATCATTATTACAATTCAATTGGATCTGGAATGAACCATAGGTCCCGTAAGGGACTGATGGTTGGTCTGATTCGGGATACCTGTCCCGCTTTTAAGCGGGATCAACGAATCAGACCAAAATCAATAATTCTCTCTGTGTTCTCTGTGTGCTCAAGCGACCAACGGGAGCGGGCGAGAGAAAAAACCAACCCTCTTTCCCTTAGAGAATAGTTTGGACTTCTAATCGGCTATATAAATAAGATGAGGCGATTTGCCGGTCATGTGATTTGTCGAGAAGAAGGTCTCTTTGGTCTTTGAATTCCCAGCTTTTTCATGCGGAATGCCAGGGTTGAGGGATGGATCTCTAACAACTCGGCCGCTCCCCCTTTACCCCGAACCTTCCAGGCTGTCTTTTGGAGCGCCCATAGGATATGCCGGCGTTCGTTATCCTTGAGTGTCATGCCGCCATGGCCCGGTGACTGATCAAAGGATCCACCGCCGAGCTCAGGAACCCCGAAGTGGTTGTCCTTACTCAATATGGTTCCCCTTTCAATGATGTTTTCCAACTCTCGCACATTACCAGGCCAATCGTTTTGGAGGAGTTTTTCCATCTCAGTGTCAGGAATTTTCGAAAAGGTCTTCCCCCTCTTTTTAGAATAGATCTTGAGAAA
>JAQYVK010000330.1 GCA_030145585.1 Desulfatiglandales bacterium
GGTAATGAAAGTGACCCAGTCCGATAGTGTGAAGGTGGTAAAAACCGGGGCCTGGTCCGGCGGTCCGGGCTGTCACGGCGGATGCGGCGTGGAACTCCATGTGAAGGACGGCAAACTGGTCAAAGTAGAAGGGGATGAAGATCATCCCTTCCTTCAGGGAAGACTCTGTCCTCGGGCCCTGGCCCTGACCCAGTATGCGTATCACCCGGACAGGTTGCAACACCCCTTGAAGCGGACAGGTGAGAGGGGCGAAGGGAAATGGGAGAGGATCTCCTGGGAAGAGGCCCTGGACACCTGCGAACAGAGGCTCAAGGACATTCGAAACCAATACGGTCCGGAGTCCGTGGTCTTCGGCCAAGGGACCGGTCGTGACGCCGGGGGCCCACTGATCTTTCTGGCCTATGCCTACGGAAGTCCCAACTGGACCCTTTTCGGACTTTCCGGCATTTCTTGCTTTACGCCAAGACTGGCCGCCATGCACACGGTCAGCGGCGACATAACCTTCCCGGATGCCGCCCAGTTCTCACCCCTTCGTTATGAGGACCCGGAATGGGAGACCCCTGAATGCATGATTCACTGGGCGAGAGGGATACGCGGGAGTCAATGCACGGACCATTATTTTTCAGGCCACTGGGTGGTCGACATGATGAGACGGGGCACAAAACTGATTGTTGTAGACCCCCGATTCAGCTGGGCGGCCTCCCGTGCGGAAATCTGGCTTCAGGTCCGACCGGGAACGGACGCTGCTTTGGCCCTCGGCATGCTCCACGTAATTATCAACGAGGAACTCTATGACAAGGATTTTGTTGAGAAGTGGACCTACGGTTTCGAGGAACTCAAAAAGAGGGTTCAGGAGTATCCGCCCCAAAAGGTGTCCGAGATCACCTGGGTACCGACTGAGAAAATTATCAGCGCAGCTCGTCTGTATGCGGAGAGCAAACCGGCCTCTATCCGCTTCGGGCAGCCTTTGGACTCCAATCCCCAGGCAACCAGCACCGTGCACGCCCTGAACTGCCTCTGGACCATTACAGGGAACCTGGACATACCGGGCGGCAACGTCATCTGCCGCCCGCCCTTTGGGGTGACCATTTATCCCTATTCAACCGAGGAGGTGATCCAGCTCTATGGCGAAGAATTTGTCGCCAACCTCAATAAAAAAAGAATCGGGGCAGACCGGTACCCCTTGGTGAAGAATTTCAGGGCATGGGCCCTGTCCGACGTCGTCCTGGAGCAGATGGAGACCGGAAAGCCATATCCTATAAAGGGCTTGTGGCTTTTTACCAACAATTTTATGGCCTGCACGGCCCAGGATCCCCGACGGCATTACGAAGCGGTTCGCAAGCTGGACTTCAATGTGGTTGTGGAAACCTTTATGACCCCTACGGCCCAGGCTATTGCGGATATTGTTCTTCCATCAACCACTTTTGCAGAGAAGGATTCGGTCTTCACAACGGGTGTTATCCTGAACGCGATCCACAAAAATATTCAGGTAGGCGAGTGCCGGTCAGGCTGGGATATCAACTTTGAGCTGGCCAAGCGCCTCAGCCCCGATTCCGTGCCATGGGACAATCTTGATGAGCTCTTTACCGAACGGCTCAAACCCTCCGGGCTTACTTTCAGGGAACTGTGTGAGCAACCCGGGGCCCTGGCGCCGGAAAATCATCCATCGGGTTCCCATCCCTACCGGAGATACGAAAAAGGGCAGCTCCGCCCCGACGGCAAACCTGGTTTCCGCACATCGACCGGAAAAGTAGAACTCTATTCCAAGACCTTTGAAAGTTATGGGCTCGATCCCTTGCCCTTTCATGAGGAACCCATGGAGAGCCCCATAAGCACCCCTGAAATCTATGAAGAATATCCTTTAATCCTCATAACCGGTCGGCGTGTGCCGACCCTCTTTCACAGTGAGCACCGTCAGATCCCCTGGCTGAGGCAATTCGAAAAGGAGCCTTATGTTGAGATTCATCCGGACACTGCAAAAAAATATGGTATAGAAAACGGTGAATGGGTCTGGATCGAAGGGGTGAGGGGGAAGGTCAAAAGAAAGGCCATAACCACACCCGTCGTTCACCCTAAAACGGCCATGGCCCCCCACGGCTGGTGGTACCCTGAAAAAGATGGAAAAGCCCCTTCTTTTTACGGGATCTGGGACATCAATGTAAACCAACTCATCCCCATGGGACACCAGGGGAAGTCAGGGTTTGGCGGGGCCCCATTGAAAACCATGCTGTGTAAAATCTATCCCGTCGGACAGAAGAAATGAACTACCCCGCCGCAGAGCAGCGGGGCATCAGATGTCATGCCGGACCTGATCCGGCATCCAGTTTAGATTTCTGGATTCCGGCTTTCGCCGGAATGACGACCCGCCACAATCGGCAGGTAATTATACCCTAATTACTTAAAAAGGATGATAGAGGGCTTAAGAACGGCCGCGGTTGTTGACGCCCTTTTGATCACAACACTTCGAGAGAAGGCATTAAAGGACAGGTGAAAAGTCATGCCCTATGGTTCCCTTAGAGATTTTTTGGTCAAAGCAGAGGAAGAGGGCCAGCTCCTCAGGATCAAAGAGGAAGTTCGCCCCGAACCTGATATTCGAGCGGCCGCCTGTGCTGCTGCGAAGATTCCGGGTGGACCCGTGCTTCTCTTTGAAAAGATCCAGGGATATCGTGACAAGCAGGTGGTGATGAATGTTCACGGATCCTGGGAAAATCATGCCCTGACCCTCGATCTCCCCAAAAAGACCACGGTCAAGGAGCAATTCCATGAGCTTGCCAAGAGATGGGATCGCTATCCGTTGCCGGCCAAAAGGGTAACAGATGCACCGGTCAAGGAAGTAATCCTGGACAAAGATTTCAGCCTGTTTCGGGAACTTCCTCTCTTCCGTGTGAACCCTCAAGACGGCGGCTTCTATCTTTCCAAAGCCTGCACGATTGCGCGGGATCCGGAAAACCCGGAGAATCAAAACGTGGGCATATACCGGATACAGGTCAAGGATCATGATCGACTCGGCATACAACTCTCGGCCCAACACGACCTGGCAGCGTACCTTCGCAAGGCCGAAGAACGGGATATACCCCTTCGGGTGGCTGTGTCCGTTACGAACGATCCGATCGTGAGTTTTGTGGCTTCTTCCCCTCTTAAATACGATGAGGACGAATACGCTATGATCGGAGCACTTCGGGGTGAGCCGGTGGAGGTTATCTCCTCTGAGCGTGGAAATCTGGACGTCCCCGCAGGGGCAGAACTCATTATCGAAGGAGAGATCCTCACCCGTCAGCGGTCTGTCGAAGGCCCGTTCACCGAGTATACGGGATCCTATTCCACCTCCATGCTTCAGGTTGAAATAAAGGTGGATCTGATTACAAGGCGACGTGATCCCATCATCTTCGAGAATCTTTACACGGGAAGGCCTTGGGGTGAGATCGACTACTTGATGGCTCTCAACACGAGCCTCACAATCTGCAAACAGATGAAAGCGGATTTCCCCGAGGTCGATGCCGTGAATGCCATGTATACTCACGGCTATTGCACCATTATTTCGTCTAAGATGCGTTTCGGTGGTTTTGCCAAGACCTTAGGATGCAAACTGCTTTCCACCCCCCATGGTATCACCTACCCGAAGCTGATCATCGTAGTAGACGAGGACGTGGACCCTTTTGACCTGGAGCAGGTCATCTGGGCCATGACTGTGCGTTTCAGGCCTGAACGGGACATTGCAATCATCCCCAATGCGCCCGCTTCTACCCTCGACCCGGCACATCTCGTGAGAGGACTTGCCACGAAAATCATCATTGATGCAACTAAACCGGTCTTTCCGGATATCCCCCTTTCCGATGCCGGCCTAGTGGACCTCCCGGAGGAGACAGCGTACTGGATGGATGAGATTAAAAAAAGGATGGAGGAACTGAAATGATTTGTCCAAGGTGTGATGACTCTCGAGCCGATAAGATATTTGAGGCGCCTGAGGACGGCAGTTGGGAATTGTACCGATGCCCTCGTTGTTATTTTGTCTGGCGAAACACTGAGGAAGAGGAGGTGACCAATCCGGATCTTTATGACCCGAGGTTCAAGCTGAATGAAGAAAAGATAGCGGCCATGGACCCCAAACCACCCATACCGCCGATTAGAAAAGAGAACAGAACCCGCCACAGAGACGGCGGGTAAATGTCGTAGGGAGAGGGGGAGAAAGGCAGAGCGCATGGAGCATAGCGCATAGCGATACCCAACAATATTGGATAGAGGTTTTAAATGCGTTTATTCTGACTACTGAATTCTGTTTTCTAATAATTATATTTCGTGTTTTTGATCTTTCGCCTGCCGCGCCATAGCCCGCCCACCGCAGGTGGGCAAGCGACGGCGGGTGTTTTCGTGATAGTTGTTTAGTTTAATTTTTGGATTTTTGCATTTTTGAGATTATTTCTATCGATTTATGCAGCGTCTGACAATCCTTCCAATTTGCTCTCTTTTGTAAACTTTTTTAATAATTCGAATCTCTCATCGGTTTTGCGCTGGATATAAACCAGCTGTTCGTCGCTGAGATGGCGATACTTCCCGATGCTTTTCAAATAGGTCACTACGGGCAATGGTTCGTTCACGACATGGGTGATGTTAATTCGTCCCAGGTCATTTTCATATTCCCATAGGGGGACCATATTCGTCTCTACCCCTTTACGCGCTACTTCAATGAGTTGGCTTGGATCGAACCGCCAGCCCGTCGGACAGGGGGAAAAGATATGGATAAAAGCCATGCCCCGCTTGGAAGCCTCTATGGCTTTGTCCAACTTCATATAGAAGTCTTCCATAAAGGGTAAGGCGGCAGTGGCCACATACTCGCAGCTGTGCAGCACCATAAGGAGGGGCAGCGGTTTGGCATCCCGTGTCTTCCCCTGAAGCGCTTCGCCCACCGGGGTTGTAGTGGTCCAGGCACCATAAGGCGTTGTACTGGAACGCTGTACCCCGGTGTTCATATACCCCTCATTGTCTACACAGACAAAAATCATCTGCTCCCCGCGTTCGGCAGCCCCGGAAAGAGACTGAAAACCAACGTCTGCAGCGCCCCCGTCGCCGGCGAGGGCCAACATGGTCACATCCCGACCGATGCGATTATAGTAGCGTTTCACACCCGCGAGCATGGAGGCCGTATTGGTCAAGAGGGGGTGAAAGACCGGTGTCTTGGTTGAGGTGATGCCGTTTACGCCGACCGATCCCACACCCGGAATGCAGCCTGGAGGTGTTGCCACGACGGTATTGGGCCCGATCCTGCGAAGGGTGTGTCGCATGATTAACTCGGAGTTACAACCAAGGCAGGCTCCAACGCCCGGGACAAAAAGATCTTCCAAATCACCCCAGGTATTATAGATCTCGGCACCGATTTTATATTCCAAGGCCATGGGTGCACAGGCCTTGACGCAGGCCGGATCCCCATTGCAGAGATCGCATTTCATGACCTGATCGGTGATCCTGTTATAGGTGATCCCGGCATAGGGGCATGCCAGCGTACAAATCTGGCAGTTCACGCATTTTGTCTCATCCCAATGGACCACACCGGTGTCTTCATTCTTGGTTAAGGCCCGCGCGGGACAATCCATGACACAACGGGGATCTCCGCATTGCCGACAGAGACTTAATCCATAGAATTCATCATCAGGGTCCTTTGCGACGCTTATTCTTGAGTGAACCGGTTCGGAAGTCTCTGTTTTTATTTGTGCACAAGCCTCGACACAGTCGTTACAGCCATTACACTTCTCTGGATAAAAAGCTATGGTAGGATAACCCTTGCCCAATGTATGCTCCTCCTTTAATTCTGAGTCAAGTGATTACGTGAAAAAGCCAGAATACCCCACTTGGAAGAGCGGGGATGAATTTACAATTTGGGGGTTTGAGGACGTGAACCCCCAAGCCCATGAGGCTTTTTCTTTAGACGAACACCGTGCAGAAGCACGGGGTTCGTCACTTATCGCCAGACTTTGGTCATCAATATACGGCCCGTTTCCTGTGGATGATCAACGAACTGGGCCTTCATATCTTTGAGGTCGATTCTTCGACGGATGACCTCGAACATAACACCTGGATCGAGGTCCGTATTGATCGACAATGCCCCCACAAGTCTATCATCCTGAAACACGAGTTTCTGATACCGCTGACTTGCGGGTGAGAACACCCGGTCCTCTTCCAGATCGGGTGCGGACACCCGGTCCTCTTCCCGCCCGTCAGATCCTGTGTTTGCTTCCTTTATCAATCCGATTGAAAACGCCCGATGCCCGAAGAACTTGTAGGTATTCATCCCAATGCCACCTTTGTAGGGCTTTAAGGCTGAGTCACCCACCATGTCCATACCCGCGATGCGTCCCTGCTCTGACGCATCAGGCAAAGTCCCGTTCAAACGTTTTTCTGAATCGAAAAAACCGGGAGCCTGGACCACGTCACCGGCCGCCCATACCCCGTCTGCGCTTGTCCGCATCCTGTCGTCCACCAAAATACCTTGATCCACCTCGATGTCTGCTTCCGACAGATAATCGATAGAGGGGCGCACCCCCGTGGCAACGAGAACCAGATCTGATGAAATGGTTTCCCCCGAGTTCAGTGTCACAAGCTGAGCACCATTGGACCTGGCCACCTGCTTCATGGTACACCCCAAATGCATTTTAATGCCCTTGTCACTAAAGGCCTGCTGGATCAGAGATGCACCATCCTCATCAAAGTAATCGGGCAATACGTGGGGCAATGCTTCCACAATCGTCACATCCACACCGATCTTGGCCAGGTTTTCGGCAGCATGCATGCCGATCAGCCCTGCTCCGACGACAAGGGCTGTGTGTTTATTTTCCAAAGCGGTTCTTAACTTCATGGCATCATCCAAGGTGCGGAGTACGTGGTGCGGTTCATCTTCCAAACCGGTGACGGGCGGCAGGACGGGAGTTGCGCCGGTTGCTAACAGCAACTTTTCGTAACTCAGACTCTCCCCCGAAGAAAGCCTTACACTGTGGGCCTTGGTGTCCACTGTGGTGACGGTCTCTCCTTTTAGGAAGGTCACGTTCAGATGATCCATGGCCTTCTGATCCCGAAGAAAAATCTTTTCCGGGTCCGCGTCGCCTGAAACGACATAGGGCAGGATCGTGGGAGAGTAGGGAAGGCTCTCATCTCGCGTGATCAGGGTGACGGAACCTTCTGTATCCTGAAGCCGAATGGCATCCAGGGCGCACAGACCGGCATGACTGCTGCCGATGATGAGATATTTAGCCGAAGGCATGGGTGCTCCTTGATGTCTAGTCGTTCTCATTCAACCAGATACACTCCGAAGGGACCTCACCCTGAAGTGTTCTGGCCGTGGTATCGATAACCCGCTTGAAATGATCAATGGTGATATCCGCTCCGGCCAGCCCCCCAATAAAGCTGACGGCCGGAATCCGATTGTCTAAAAAATAGAGGGCTGAAAGCAGTTCCTGATAAACCGGCCCGGAATTCCAGGCAAAGCTCACCGACCGGTCAACCACGCCGACCGCCTTGACTTTGGCCAGAGCATCGCGCAAAGCCTGGAGGGGAAAAGGTCTGAAGGTCTTGATCTTGATCAGACCAACTTTCTCTCCCTCTTCTCGGGCGGCATCTACCGCGTCTTTTCCCGCTCCGCTCATGCTCCCGATTGTGACGATCGCATAGTCGGCGTCGTCCAGTCGATATTCCTCAACAAGGGGCGCGTAGTAACGCCCAAATCGTTCTCCCCACTCCTCATGGACTTCAGTAATCACGCGAAGGGCATTTTGCATCCCCTTGCAGTGGCCTTTACGATAACTTACGAAAAGACTTGGCCCCACCCCACCGGCTCCACCCGTCAGGGGGTCCACCCCCATCGGCCTATCCGGGTCCAGGGCCACATGCCAGTTCGTATTTTTTTCTCCCATAAAGGCATCCACCTCTTCCTCTTCGGGAAGTTCCACTTTCTCTACGCCATATGAGAGATAGTTCCCGTCGTGGTTGACATTGACAGGCAACATGACATCACGATTCTCGGCGATCCTGTAAGCCATAATAACCGTGTCTAAAATCTCCTGACAGGTCTCGCAATACATATGTATCCATCCGGTTTCGCGAACCGTCATGGCATCCTGTTGGCCTCCCCAGACAGACTGTGGTGTGATACCGTCACGGGTCACGATAGACATAACAAGGGGCAACCTTAGGGGGGCTGAGCGAAAATAGGGTTCAAACATAAAGGCAAGCCCTTGACCACAGCTTGCCGTGTAGGTTCGAGCTCCTGCCAGGCAGGCCCCCTGGAGCACGGAGAGAACACTGTGTTCGCCTTCCACATCCATCAAGTCGGCCTTGATAACACCGTCGGCAACAAATTGGGAGATATATTCGGCCAGAGAAGACTGGGGGGTAATTGGGAAAACCGCCACCATGTCCGGTTTTGATCGGGCCACACCCCATGCGGCCGCTTCGTTTCCATCGCAGACAAGAATCTTACCCATCGTTATTCCTCCACCTCCTCCACCATGGCTATCGCCTGGTGGGGACACTCCTGGGCGCAAACACCGCAGCCTTTACAGATTTCCAGACCTGCCTCAAACCAAGTCGGCTTTTCCTCGACGCACTGTGTTGGACAGTAGAGCCAACAAGTGGCACACTTCACGCATTTATCCCGATCCACTACCGGCCTCTCGGCCCGCCAATCGCCCGTCTTCAACTCGGAGAGTTCGGTCGCAATGGGGCAAAGATCCTGCGGTATTTTTGACTTATCAAAAGGTTTTCGAGCCTGTTGTCTCATTATATGTCCTTTCCTTTGGAGTCACTAACCACCGTCTCATCATAACCCCGCTGAATCGCCGTGATGTTTTTGTCCAGGGCCGCATCGCGAAAGGCCACGGATTCCATACCCTTTATGAGTGAATCCAGGGAAACCAGTCCGGTAGTTTTTGTAAATGATCCCAGCATAATTGAGTTTGTTATGGTCCGGCCGAACAATTCAAGCGCAATACCGAAGGCGTCGCAAAGACCCACTCTCGAAACAGTTGAAGGGACCTCTAATTGGTCAAAAGACTTTTTTGTGGCTTGGACCAAAATCCCGTTCTCCGTCATGTTCGAAAAGATATCGACGACACGTGGTAAAGTCGGATCCAGGCAGATAACACAATTAGGGTTGTAGATGTTTGTAATCTGCCTGAAAGCATTGTCATCGAAACGCAAATACGCCTCCACCGGCGCACCGCGGCGCTCAAAACCGAAAGAGGGAATGGCTTTTGCATATTTACCCTCCTCCACCAGGGCCTTTGCCAGTATTTTTGAAGCCAAAACAGCCCCCTGCCCCCCCCTGCCGTGAAATCGAATTTCGTACATGCTTCGCCTCGCTTAGAACCCCATCACGCAT
>JAQYVK010000331.1 GCA_030145585.1 Desulfatiglandales bacterium
CAAAAAAGCAGGTAAACAATGAACCGATAACCGCAAAGAGCAAAGCGCAGAGCGCATAGCGAAAAGAGTAAAAAAACAAAAATATTTAATCACGAAAACACGAAAGGACGAAATCAGGAATCCGCCAAACTGACAGCGGACAAGAATACGAAAAAATATTAACCACTAATCTACACTAATTAACACTAATACTTGATCCAGAAGTCGATTTGATTGTCTAATATTCCCGCGCAGCGGCGGAGTAGACCTTTGAAGAAATAATGAACAAGTTCATTTTTCTTTTAAGGCCTACTCCCGATATATTAAACAATCCTGCGTAGACGTTTCTTATTAGTGTCGATTAGTGAAGATTAGTGGTTGATTGTATCCTGGCAATCCTGCCTGCCCCGTGGAATGCACAGCCTATTCCACTGGGGTTAATCTGCGTCCAAAAATTTCTTTATTTTTCTTTCGATCTTTCGTGTTTTCGTGATAGGTCTTTACGCTTTGCGCTATGCGCTCTGCTCTCTGCGCGTGTCCGTTCACTATCTTCCAAATGGGCAGACCGGGTAGGTGCATTCCTCACAATTCAAACACAGACCCCCATGGGCCATCTCGGCGAGATCTCTTCGGGATATCCTCTCACCCGCTAGCACACGGGGCATGATAAGATCCAGAATTGTGGTTTGATAATAGAGCACACAGGCAGGCAAACCCATTACAGGGACATCTCCGAAGCGGCCATATAAAAACATCGCCCCCGGTAGTACCGGGGTTCCATAAACGACATCTTTCGCCCCTGCTTCCGCAATGGCCATTCTGCTCACATCGTCGGGGTCTACACTCATGCCGCCTGCCACCAGGATGAGTCCCAGTCCTTTTTCAAGCAAGCTTCTTATTCCCTGAATAATTTTCTCTTTGTCATCAGGGGAAAAAAGGATCTCTGAAAGATTGCAACCAAAGAATTTCAACTTTTTTCTGATCAAAGGGGCGAATTTATCCTCGATTTTGCCACTATAAATCTCATTGCCTGTAATAATAAGCCCAGTGTCAGGTTGAGATAAGCTTTTAAGTGAAAAAATGCCTCCCCCCTCCTTGGCGATCTCTTCAGCCTCACTGAGAATTGCTTCATCGATGACTAACGGGATGGCCCGTGTTCCGGCGACGACTTCTCCTTTCTCAACCAGAGAATTGTTGTGTCTTGAAGAACAGGAAATATGTGGGACCATATTGAATGCCGTCAATTCCTGGGCTGCAACTTTGAGAAGCCCCCTATGGGCGGATTTCAAGGCGATCTTCCCTTCAGATGGCTCTTCGTCAAACACAATACCGGATCCGGCCAAGGCCCTTGCCAGCCGCAAGGCAGCTTCGTCCTCGTGGACTTCATTGGGACCGATGTGCAAAACATAAAGGTGTTCTTTTCCCAAACGCCTGAGATGATCAAGGTCTTGATTCCTGACCAGGTGGCCTTTTTTAAAGGCAGGGCCTTTGAATTGACCTGGCCGCACCTCAGTGATGTCGTGGGCAAGGACATGACCAACGGCCTGATCGATGGGAATGATGGTTGCAGAGGATTTATATTTAGCCACCATAGGGACCACGTTGCTCCACAAAGGTAATAGATTTGGTTTTTCTCCCAAATAGTTGGGAGAAGAGGAGCGGCCCGCCGTAAAAGAGGCGGGCTGGGTTCGAGGGTTCAAGGATCCAAGTGATTGTTTTCTGATGATTTCATCAGGGCTTTTAGCAATTTTCTAATCGCTTGAAGTTTATCCTTTATTCACTTGAAAATGGAATTCCAACTGGAACTCACACTTTCAGGAAGGGTGTATCTGCATTTTACATTGAAAATTCTATCGAGAACTCTATCAGTACACTTGACCCCTCGAATCCTTGTATCCTTGAGTCCTTTGGACCGCGATTTCACCTGATTCCATAACTATTTGAGCCCTTATGTCTTAATAAAGCAATCAACTCTTTTGGAGATGATCAATGGGGTTTATTCTTAACAAGGCCAGGTAAAGCGTTTTTCTGCTGTTCTGCTGAAATTCCGTTTCAGCCTAACAGCCGCCATCCCGCTGAAAAAACCTTTCAGCCGGACGGCAGGACGCACAGACATGGGACGATTTGGCATTTTAGAGATGGCTTTATGAAAAATATAGGGAATTTATCGTAATGTGTCAATGATGGGTCATAATATGTTGAAATTTCACGGAAAACTTTAAATATAACTCCCTGGTCTTCTAAGTGTGCACCAGAGGAACGGAACATTGACACCCATTAAGATTCTTTCTATGATGTCAAAGCTTAAAAACTCAATCTAAAGTTGGGAAAAGGGATAATTGGACGCAGGTTCTGCATACAGAACACGCAGATCCCCAGGATTATTAGCCACCGATCCACACAGAAAGAATTCGTGATGGTTAGAAGGATTGCTTAAGATTGTTGGGGTGGGACTTTTATAAAACAATAAATTGGTTTATTGTTTTATAAAAGGCTCATCCCATTACTCAAGCCTACTTAAGAAGGCTTGAGGCCCGCGTCGCGGGCATCTTAATCAACTTCTGTCACCTGAATAAAAGATTTACATCCTGACAATCCCGTAGATCTGCGTCCAAAAGAAGCTTTTTCCCTTTCGCCTGCCCGCCTTAGCTTCAGCGGCGGCGGGTGCTTTTGATTTTTCGCCTGTCCGCCAAAGCCTCGGCGGCGGCGGGTGCTTTCGTGATAAGGTTTTCGCTCTATGCGCTCTGCTCTATGCACTATGCGCATTTCCGTTCACCCTTTAAAAGGATAAAACAATGGATTCAGACAAAAGAAAAGGGAGGGCTGCACCTTTTATTCTCATCCTGTTCATAGCCCTATGTGTATTCGTGGTGATCATCATGATTATCAATTCAAAGAAACCTGACACGCTAGCTCTGGAGAGTCAGGAAAATCAAGTTAAGGGGGCCTATTTCATTCAGGTGAATCAAGTACTCATAGAGCAGATGGCTGAGAACTGGCTTCCCAATGACCTATTCTGGCCAACGGTGCTCCTTGACAATATGCCTAACTTCCAAATCGGTCAGTTGGAGGTGGTCAGATACAATGTCCGTGTCTTAAGAGACAATCTTTCCAGAATGCGGACGACCGATAAGCTTGATGACGACGCAGAGGCCGCATTTACATCGCTATCAAATGATCCTTTCAAATGGTGGTTTCCGTCTGCGGAGAGTAAATGGAAGTTGGCGAGTGAAAAACTGAATTCGTTTCACCAGAATCTCCTGAGTGGAAAGTCCCATTTTTATCCGAGGGCAGACAACCTGGTGGAACTCCTTTCTCAATATGTCTCTCTCATGGGGGGTGTCAACACAAGACTTATCAACGCACCCCGTGACCTCAATGAAACCCTTTCTATGGAGGGAGAAAAAAAGGAGAGTTCCGGGAGTCGGGAGCTGGTTGATATTGATATTCCTTGGCATCAAATCGACAATAATTTTTATTATGCCCAGGGCGTCGCCTATGCCCTCCATGAGTCCTTCAAAGCAATAAGAATTGATTTTATGGATGTTCTGGTGGATAAGAACTCCCTGAATCTTATGGATAAGATCCTGGAGAATATTAACAGAAGTAACTTTGAGCCCTTTATTGTTTTTAATGGAAAACCTCAAAGCATTTTCGCCAATCACTCTTTGAATTTGTCAGGTGTGTTTAATGATGCCAGGCAGAAAGTAAGTTCCCTGATTGTGTCCTTGAAAGAGGGCTAAGTCCATGGTCTGATATTTAAAGTTTTTTTTAACTCACCACGGAGACACAGCCTCTGGCCCGTAGGGCCTACGCCCCGGAGGGAGGCCACAGAGGGTTTTTAATTTTTTGTTCGATCGGGAGACACCGATCGAACAAAAGAACTCCTCCCTTCGGGACTCTTCGAGTAGTAGCATCAACTGTTTTCACGGATAGAACCATTGCTGTAAAGATATTTTATATTATTAGCGTGAATTTTTTTCTCCGCCGAAGGCGGACAGTTGGTTTTCATTTGTTCCGCGAAATGCGGAACAAATGAAAAAATCTTTCTCTGTGGCCTCTGTGCCTCTGTGGTGAAATATTACGCTAAGGATACGTTGTCGTAATTTAATCGGAGTACTTGGATCGCGATCAGGAGGTTGCTCCTACAGAATGGTTTGTAATGCTTAAGTCTTTTAGATTATCCGATCTCAACCAAAGTCGATGTGAAATCCTGAGGCAGCCATCAAGTACGAGGCCCACCTTATGGGTCGTAGAGGAAAATGGCTCCAGGGCCGTTATTAAAGACTTCAGCACAAATGGTTTTTTATTTCGGAATATTGTTGGTCGGTTTTTGATCTGGAGGGAAAAAAAGGCATATAGAAAGCTAAAAGGTGTAAAGGGCATCCCCCGTTATTACCATGTGATTGGTGGGCTCGCCATTGTCCTCGAACAAATATCCGGCAGAACCATAGAAGGCCTGGAATCTGAAAAGCCGCTTGGAGAAGATTTTTTTAAGGATTTGCAAGAGGTTGTTGAGAGCTTTCATGAACACGGACTGGCCCATTGTGATTTAAAAAGGGCACCCAATATTTTGATAGGGGATGACAACGAACCTTATATTGTCGACTGGTCCTCCTCAGTATCCGAAAGGGAATTCAGATTTTTCCCTCTAAATGTCATCTATAACAGATTCCTCCAAGATGATTTTAACGCCATCACGAAAATCAAACTCAGACACATCCCTGACACCGTTGGTCCTGAAGAAAGAAAAAACTACTATCACCGTAGTAAAGGGGAAAAGCTGGTAAGAGCGATGAGAGATCGACTGAGGGAACTTCTGCAAAAGATAGCATAATAAAGGAAACGCGCAGAGAGCATAGCGCATAGCGCAAAGAGCAAAAAAATAAAAATATTTAATCACGAAAGCTCCCGCCGCTGCTGAAGCTTCCACCTTCGCCTGCCCACCAGCGGTGGGCCGGCTATGGCGGACAGGATAGCGGGCAGGCGAAAAGAAAGAAATTTTTGGACGCAGATTACCAGGATCACCAGGATACAATCAACCACCAATCTTCACTAATCGACACTAGAAGCCATCT
>JAQYVK010000332.1 GCA_030145585.1 Desulfatiglandales bacterium
CTTCAGACACCGAAATAGATACCTACGGCGCTGATTTGAATCTCAGTTACAATAGATGGGCCTCCGTCTTTAGCTATGGCCACCGCGAAGAAAGTCAGACAGGGTTTTTCAGTTCAACTGAAGATGCCGATCAGTTCCAAGTCTCTGGAAGCCACAGTATTGGTAAAAGCTGGACTTCTCTGGATTCAATCTATGAGGACAAAACGCGGACATCTGAGTCTGTCACCAATGACACCAAAACATTAGACACCAACCTTCGAAATACTTTCAACATCACGGATGACAGGAGAATAATACTAAGATCCCATCTGAAACAGCGCTCGAATGAGATTAATAATTCGAAAAACACCGGTTTTCGAATATCTGAAACCCTTGACTGGCGGCATAGGGAAAATCTCAGGACCGACTACCGTCTGAATTACAGTAAGAATAAAATTGAAGACTTGTTTAATGATTCACTATTCATGAGAGCCGGCTTAGAACATTTACTGTATGAGAACTTGACCACCAGATTATCGGGGGACGCCACTTTCGACGATTTCACGGGCGGCGATGTGAAGACCTATGGTGGAGATATCGATTTTGATTACCGAAGAGAAATACCCTGGGGAGATCTCTTAATTACCACCAGCCTTGATTATGCAAGGAGCTACAGGAACATAACCGGAGATTTTATTCCAGTCATCGATGAGGCTCACACCCTGACCACCGGTGATCTCACACTGCTCGACAATGAAAATGTGCTTATCAACTCCATACGGGTTACCAACATCACCAGCACGACCGTTTATATCAAGGATGTGGATTACAACGTGGAGGAACTGGGGTCCGAGGTGAGGATCAGCAGGACCATATTCGGTGCCATTGCCGATGGTGAACCGGTGCTGGTGAGTTACGGATATGAGAGTAATCCGGATTTTAATGACGAAAAGTTCGGCCAGTCTTATGGCTTACGTCTCTACCTCTGGTCCCTTTTGACACTATCCGGCGACTACATTGGCGTTAAACAAAGTGTCATATCCGGCGTCCCCCCCGACAACCTTATTGATGACACCGCTAAAAGGGCCAAGATGGAACTGGAATGGGGCCCTTCATATACGAAGCTTAGATATGAAGATATTGAACGGCAATCCGGTATTTCAACCACCGAATTCGAGGCAGAGGAGAAATTGACATTCAGCCCTTTCCGGCGACTTTTTTATGGCCTGGAGGGCCACTACGGAGAACGGAAGTTCAAAGAAAGCGGAAATGTGGAAGATCTTTATTCTCTCCGAGTTTTTGCCGACTATATTCCTTTCCCATCCTCCAAGTTGAGAGTGGAGGGTGTTTGGACTAAGGTTTCGGGCGATTCGCAAAAAGTTTTGAATACCGGGCTCCGTGCCTGGTTTGATATGTCGCTTGGATTGGTCAGAGGTCGCATTAAATACGAATACCTGAACGAAGAAGACGAGATTGTGGGGGATACCCGAAAGTACCATAACATTCTGTTTGAAATTGTCAGGGAAGTATTTTGATCAGATTCCCAAAGGAAAAACAACCATTGGGCGACACATTAAATTATATGGTCTGCACAGGTGTTTACGGTGAAAAAACG
Organism: Desulfatiglandales bacterium; assembly: GCA_030145585.1. Lineage (GTDB taxonomy): Bacteria > Desulfobacterota > DSM-4660 > Desulfatiglandales > HGW-15 > JAQYVK01. The sequence continues at coordinate 1,595 of JAQYVK010000332.1, forward strand.
GAATGATCTACAGGCGGCAGCTCTCTTGCTGACGCTGATATTATTTTCAGTCATGGGAGAAGGGTGTTTTTTTCAGTCCGTAGAAGAAAGAGAACCTCTTCCTGAGCTCGTGTGGCCTTCAGCCCCTGAAAAACCGCGAATACGGTTCATCAATTCCCTGTCAAGGCCGGAACACCTTGAGATCAGGCCCTCGGCTGTTGATAATTTTCTTAATTTTTTTTCCGGCAAGGCAGCTAGTTCTATGATCAAACCATATGGCGTTGAGACCGATGCTTTGGGACGGCTGTATGTGGTGGATACCGCCTTAAAGACGGTTCATGTATATGATAGGGGTGAAATTGACTATTACACCCTGAACCCAGAGGGAGCCCCATTTGCCTCGCCCATTGACATCGCGATTGATGATCAACGGGGCCATGTCTATGTATCTGACTCAGAACAGAAGGTGATCAAGATATTCCAGGAGGGGGGCAAGTCCTATGTGGGGGAAATTGGGAAAGGGACCTGTGAACGACCCACCGGCCTCACCATAAACAAAAAGACATCGGAACTGCTCGTCGTGGATACCCTGAGCGCAAATATTCTGAGATACGGCCTGAACGACCGTAAATTCAGGGGCGCCTTTGGCGGTGATGGGACGGGGGAGGGCAGGTTCCGCTATCCCACAAACATTTGTGCGAAGGAGGATGGCACAATCCTTGTCTCGGATTCACTTAATTTCAGGATCCAGGTCTTCTCCCCAACAGGGGATTTTTTAGGGATGTTCGGGAGTGAAGGGGACCGCCCCGGCTATTTTACCAGGCCAAGGGGAGTGGCTGTTGACAGTGACGAAAATATTTATGTGGTGGATGGCCTTTTTGACAATATTCAGATATTTGATTCAAATGGCAGGGTATTGATGGCGTTTGGAAATCACGGAACAGGATACGGGGAGTTCTGGCTCCCTGCAGGGATATTTATTGATAAAGATGACCGGATCTATGTCTCTGACTGTTATAATAAGCGTGTTCAAATTTTTCAGTACCTGAAGAAAGATGAGGTTCAGGAATGAGAAGTTTTCCAATAAAATACAGTTTATGGGTTCTTGGGTCAGCGGCTTTTTTTTTACTGCTCAGCGGTGATGTATTTGGATCAAACATTCGTGATACCAAACACAATCTCTCGTCTCTTGGGCCCGGACAAATAAAGGCGGGTTCAGAAAAAGGGGTCTGCATATTTTGCCACACCACCAAGAGGGCTCGCAGGAATATCCCTTTTCGGTGGAATCGTGAGAATCCAAATGTAAACTACACGCCATATAAAAGTTCAACGCTTCAATCATCCGTGGGCCAGCCGACCGGATCCTCAAGGGTATGTCTGAGCTGTCACGACGGAACCATTGCCCTTGGGGCAGTGGTGTCCAAAAAAAGTGAAGTGCATTTTAAGGGCGGGATACGGGTTATCCCTGCCCAAAGGCCCACCAGGCTTGGGACTGATCTCTCGGACGACCATCCTGTATCATTCGTGTACAGCACCCAACTGGCTAGCCTTAAAGCCCTGGTTTCTCCAGCACAACTGCCTTCGAAAGTAAAACTGGACGGAAATAGAGAGTTGCAGTGTACCACTTGCCATGACCCCCATGACGATACTTTTGGAAAATTTCTCGTGATGTCGAATCAATATTCCGCTTTGTGCACGACCTGTCATGACATTAGGGGATGGGCGGCAAGCTCCCACTCCCTATCTTATGCCCGATGGAATGGTCAGGGAGCAGACCCCTGGCCCAATACCCCTTATCAGACCGTAGCCGAAAATGGGTGTGAAGGCTGCCACCGGCCCCACTCAGCAGAGAAACATGAGCGGCTCTTAAAGCACTCTTTTGAGGAGGATAACTGCCTGGCATGCCATAATGGGAACGTAGCGTCCAAGAATATCGAGCAAGGGCTCACCAGGCCTTTTGCTCACAGAGTCCAGAATTACACAAATGTCCATAACGCAGCGGAGAACTTCAGCACAAGAAATGTTAATAAACACGTTGAGTGCGAAGACTGTCATAACCCCCACAAGTCCAATAAAAATAGATCTTCGAACGTTCTTGTGATTTCAGGGACAAATGAAGGGGTAACCGGCATTAATGCTGGAGGCCAGCAAGTGCGTACGGCAGAGAGTTTGTACGAAATATGCTTCAAGTGTCATGCCGACAACAATGTGTACGGGCGGTTTCCAATTACCCGGCAGCTGGATCAACTCAATACACGGTTGGAGTTTAATCCAGGCAATCCATCGTTTCATCCGGTAGAATCGCCGGGAATGAATCAGGACGTGCCAAGTCTTTTAGCGTCATTTACCCCCAGTTCCATGATCTCGTGCATAGACTGTCATAATACTGATAATCCTAATGGTGCTAACGGTCCCCATGGCTCGATTTATAATTATCTGCTTGAGCGAAACTATGTAACCTACGACTATACTTTTGAAAGCTCCGACAACTATGCCCTGTGCTATAAATGCCACTCTCGAAGCAGCCTTCTGAGCGATCAGAGTTTCAGTGAACATCAAAAGCATATTGTTGACCAGAGGACACCGTGTTCAGTTTGCCATGACCCGCATGGTATAAACCAACTTCAGGGGAATTCTCAAAATAACAGCCATCTCATTAATTTTGATTTGGAAGTTGTGCGAAAAAACGCATCGGGGAGCCTCTATTTTGAAGACGACGGCAGATTCAGGGGCCAGTGTTTTCTAAACTGTCATGGCGCGGAACACGATCCGAAAAAATACCCGGAAGAATCCTTTCCTTAGGGACCGTTTACATGAATAAGAGGGTCGTTTTAAAAGGCAACTACAAGATCCTGCTGGTTGCGATGGTCGGCATTTTTCTCCTTTTCTCAGTTGGAGCGGTTAATGTGGCCTACGGCCTCACGAAAGAACCGCATGGATTTTCAGATAGTGAATGCATTTTGTGTCACCTGGATATAGGAAAAGACGCCGGCTCCCTGAAGCCT
>JAQYVK010000333.1 GCA_030145585.1 Desulfatiglandales bacterium
CTCAGGCTCTCGCGGCTTTCCGTAAATAATCCAGGCGTCAATAATATTCTCAAAGGTACGCGGTTCATTCAACAGGTTTAAGAGTTTCCTTTCCCTTTCGGCAATAACATTTAGGTATTCATCCCATAACTTTTCAGGTGCTTCCTCAAAAACGCCTGCATCATGGGATGTGAGCCAAATTTTGGCGGGAATTTTTCTCAGGCGATCAACAGACGCTACTGTTTCCTCGATGTCTGAATAATGATCCCCATACCAAGGCCCAAACTGGTTCAGGGCATAGTCGCCCATAAAAAGTATTTGCGGCTCCCTAAAATAGAAGGCAAGGTGCCCGCATGTATGGCCAGGCGTCCCGATAACTTCCACATTCATAGTATCCAGATGGATGATTTCACCATCCTTTAAGTACCGCGCTATTTTTCGCGGCCTGTAATGGAATTTTTCCAGGAAATAGCGGCGCCAGTCTTCCCTTGACTCTACACCCATTCCATATGCGTCAATGAATATTTCTAGATCGGACAGCATCGGTTCGATATCCTCGGAGCCATATAGCGGCAGACCATCGAACAGATCCAAGTGCATAAAATGATCCTCATGCCAATGGCTCAGCCAGACAGTATCTAACCGTGAAGTCTTTCTAAGTTCATCAAGTCTTTTCCTATCCGAACCGGGATCGATCAATATGCCCGAGTCCTCAATATAAAACGAATGGCAAAAGGGATATCTGCCCTGGTTTTCACCTGGGATGAATCGAATGGGTCCGAAGGTTTTCTCTTCCATTTTTCTTTAGTTGTACTAACCTCAAACCTGTTAAACCTTCTATGAGACCATCCGGTCCTTGCCTTCCCAAAATTTTGCACGCATGGCCTTTTTATCTACTTTTCCGAGATTGGTCAGGGGTATCCCGTCCCAGAACTCCACCGTTTTGGGCGCCATCATACTCCCCTTCCTTTCTTTCACGAACTTGATCAATTCCTGGTCCGTAACCGATTTTCCTTCGTGAAGCACAACAACGGCCTTGACCTCCTCACCCCACTTCTCATGAGGAATACCGATGACGGCCGCCCCTTTCACTGCCGGGTGGTCAAATAATACATCCTCGACCTCACGTGGAAAGATATTGAAACCGCCACTGACGATCATGTCTTTCTTTCTGTCCACGATATAGAGCAATCCCTCTTCGTCCTGTTTGGCAATATCGCCGGTATGCAACCAACCATCCTTGATGGTCTCGGCGGTGGCTTCAGGGTTCTTGAAATACCCAGTCATGATGTTGGCGCAGCGTACGACCACTTCACCGGACTCTCCTCTTTTCACTTCATGCCCATCATCATCCAGGAGCTTGATCTCCGCATGAAAGGTTGGCCGCCCGGCGGAGCTCAAAACTTCCCTTTCCCTTTCAGGGTCTTCGACCACATGCTCCTCCCTTGCTAGAGCGCTGAACATCATCGGGGCCTCGGTCTGTCCAAAAAGCTGAGTAAAGATGGGGCCGAACGTATTCAGGGCCTGTTTCAATCGGTCCGGGGCGATTGCTGATGCACCATAAATGACATTACGCAGACTGCTCGTGTCAAATTCTTTCAGATCCGGATAATCCAAGAGCACATAAATCATGGTGGGGACCAAAAAGGTCATCGTAACCTTTTCCTTTTGAATGGTTTCCAGCAGTAACTTTGGATCAAAATGGTCGATAATGACACACCTCCCTTTCCTCAGTAAGACAGGGAGCATAAGGCACCCACCCGCATGGGTGAGAGGTGTCGGATAAAGGAAAACCTCCTCCCATCCGAACCCAAGGTCGAGCATCTCGATAAGAATCGTATAAACCCAGGCCCTGTGGGAGAGCATGACCCCTTTCGGCTTTCCTGTGGTACCCCCAGTATAATAGATCCCCACAAGGTCTTCCGGATCAATTTCCACCCGCTCAACTTCGGGTGGATGATCTTGTATTAGCTTTTGGAGGTGAAGATGTCCCTCCATGATGATGGATGGATCTTCACTGGCACAGATGAAATGATTAACCGTTTCCAGGTGTGGGATCATGTCCTTGACTCTTTGAGTAAGGCTTTCGTGGTATACAAGGGCCGTACACTCCGCTTGATTCATCATGTAGATATGATCTTTTGAACTCAAGAGAACGGCAAGGGGTACCCTGATGCATCCAGTCTTCGCCACGGCAATTTCACAAAAAACATATTCAGGACAGTTTGCCATCAAGAAAGCGACTTTATCTCCCTTTTTTAAACCCATTTTTTGAAATGCATTGGCAATTCGATTGGCCTTCTCTCCCATTTCATTGTAGGTATAAGATTGATCTTTGTATGTCAGGGCTATCTCTTTTCCAAAAGACTCCACGCACCGATCATAATAATCCCCAATCGTCATGGTTATCATTATTTCTCCCCCTAATAAAGTTGGTCAAAGGCACATAATATCTGCTTATTCCACCCTCTCGTATTCCAATGTCAGGCGAAGCGAAACATTACAAGCCTTCTCAAAAATGCCAAACAGCCCGATCTCTTCGTCCGACTTGAATCGTAACCCGCCCAAGGCGGATAAATCCTAAAATATTTACATATATTCCTCCGATTACTTGAAAAAGCCCAACAGGCTTTTTCATAAGATGAATTCCGACCTACGGTCGGGATTCATCAGATCCGGCGCCGTCCTTGACCTCGAACTATTTTTCTATTTTTGAGATAGGTTCTCGTCTTATCTGTGTGAATCTGCGAAAATCTGCGTCCCATTTAAGTTTTTTGAAATATGTTGATGCTGCATGCAAATTCTTCTGTGGATATCACCCCTCCTCCATTTTCTGTCAAACCGATCCGTGCATTGTCTACCTGACGTGCGTCCGCTTCACCCCTCAACTGGGTGATAATTTCATAGATCATGGAGAGGCCCGTGGATCCAACGGGATGACCCTTGGAGACGAGTCCGCCTGATGTATTGATGGGGATAGGCCCATCCAGCTTGGTGGCCCCGGATTCGATAAACTTACCGCCTTCACCCATAGGACAAAAACCCAACATTTCCACCTGGTAAATCTCGCAAAAAGACGTGGCATCGTGAACCTCGGCCACGTCGACATCCTTCGTCTTGATGTCCGCCATTTTATAAGCCTTTTCCGAAGCCCATTGACTCAAGCTCGGCTCTGAGATGTCTCTGTGTTTCCCTGAAGACATGGTACTGGCCAAAACCTTCACCGCCCGTTTTTGGATTTCAGGCGGCTGACTCTTTAGATAATCTTCGGAGCATAGAATAACTGCCGCCCCTCCATCCCCAATCGGTGCACACATGGAACGCGTCAAGGGATAGCTGACCATATAATCATCCAGGACCTTTTCGACAGGGACCTCAAACTGATACTGCGCCTTTGGATTTAGGGAACCACAATAATGATTTTTTGATGCTGCGATGGCGATCTGTTCCTGTGTCGTCCCCCATTTCCACATATGCCAGCAGGCCTGCATGGCATAGGTGTCCATGAAAATAGTGCGTCCCGGGCCGAATTCGAACTTTCGACCACACTCCTCAGCCACGACTTCGTATTCCTGAATCAGTCTTTCCTTATCCGAAAGATCGATCCCCTGCTCGTAGGCGAACAGAACTTTCTCCATATCAGGGTGGTAGAACTTGTCCACCCCCATAGCGAGGGAAACCTCACACTGTCCGCTCAGAATATCCTTCCATGCCGCATGAAAGGCCATGGAGGCCGTGGCACAAGCCCCTTCCACATTAATGATGGGTACCCTTTCCGGGAAAAGGCCCTCCTCCACAAGCGGCGACATACAGACATGACCTCGAATGATGTCCTGTCCCCACAGGGTTCCCATGGAACAGTTACCAAACCATGCAAATTCAATGTCGCGCCCATTTTTCATCCCCGCATCTTCGAGAACCCCGACATATGTATCATGGGTCAACGCCTTCATGGACTTGTCGAGCCATTTTTGAAATCTTGTGCTGTAGGCCCCTAAGATATAGACGTCCCTCATCATTTTCATTTGCTGAACTCCTTCAAGAACATTCTGCCACTAAGGCACTAAGCCACAAAGATTATAATATAATTCTATCGATTCCGTTTTTGATAGGCTTTTAAACTTCACATTCATTCCCTGGCCCAGACCTGATTGATCACGACCGGGGTTCCAAAGGTTCTGGTTTTCGCCAGCTGCAATTACTTCATCCTATTCAACCGAGTCGCGCCAGGGCGGGCTTCGTGCCTTGGTGTCTTTGTGGCTGAGCT
>JAQYVK010000334.1 GCA_030145585.1 Desulfatiglandales bacterium
CCCGGCATCTAAAAAAAACTTCCTAAAACCTAAATCGATCGCTCAATCAGGGTAATAATTTTATACGAACGGCTTGACAAACGCATTTTCGCAATTATTTTCACCTAGTATACTTGACCTTCGACACCGACAACAAATAACTAACGATCCCTCATATGGTGCGAAAATCCCAATGAGGGGTTTTTTTTCAATAAAACCCTAACCCGGGCAAACCGGAAAAGAAAAAGACTCCTTATCACGAAAGCACGAAAATGCGAAAACACGAAAAAGACATTAATAAAATTTCGTGCTTTCCCTATCAGATTGTAGCTGAGGACCACGGGCGTAAGCCCGTGGGTGAAAGCGTTCCAGCCGGAGGCTGGAAATTGTTAAAGGATAAAATATTATGATATGTTCCCATTATGGAAATACGACTGAGCGGACATGGATCATATCATCATGAGTTTCATATCGTTTGGGTCCCTAAATATCGAAAAAAGATATTAAAGGGAGAATTAAAAAGTTTCATAGAAAAACACTTATATGACGTTCAGGATTATCACCCAGACGTTGAGATTGAGAAATACAGCATTCAGATCGATCATGTGCATTTAATTATAATCATACCTCCAAGATATTCTGTTTCCGTGATCATAGGAAAAATAAAAGCCAATACGAGTCGAGAAATACGAAAAAAGTTTGAATGGGTGAAAAAGATATATTGGCGTAATGAATTCTGGTCTCCGGGTTTTTTCTCCTCCACAGTAGGAATTGATGAAAAGGTTATTAAAAGATACGTTGAATTTCAGGAAAAAGTAGATAAAGGACAACTGAGCTTCAAATTTAAGTCTTAAAGTGCCACGGGCGTGAGCCCGTGGGTATCTACTTTGTAAGTCCTTGGACCCTCTTCTCCAACTAAATTGGAGAAGAACCTAATGTGGAATATTCCGGGATGTTGGTGTGAATCATCTCGAAAGGGTATAAAAAGGTTATGAAACTGGTTGATTTTGTAAAGAGCCAACGTAAAATCCACGGATTGACCCAGGTGGCGCTTGCCCACAAGGCCGGGGTCGGATTGAGGTTTGTTAGAGATTTGGAACAGGGTAAGGCAACCCTGAGAATGGACAAAGTAAACCAGGTCCTTCAATTATTTGGCAAAATCCTTGGCCCCATTGATTGGCGTCCAGACATCGAAGATAAGAGCTAAATGGTGGATAGAGAGAAAAAAGCCTTTGTTTATCTGCGGGACAGGAAAGCTGGGCTTCTAGAAAAAACAGATAGCGGATATCGCTTTTCTTATTTTCCGGAATATCTTTCCTTACAGGATGCTCAACCAGTAAGTCTTACGCTACCATTAACTCATGAGCCTTACGAAAGTGAAAAGCTTTTTCCTTTTTTTCTTGGGCTGAACCCTGAAGGTTGGCTTTTAGATCTTACCAGCCGCACTTTGAAGATAGACCCGGAGAACTCCTTTAATATCCTTCTTGCCACAGCCGGTGACTGTATAGGAGCAGTCAAAATTATTCCCTCTGACGAGGAAAATAACTAATGTTCAGTAAATGTCTTTCGTGTCAATTGTCAGCAGCCGGCAAGGATCTGACAAAAGGATACCATAGAACATGCTCAAAACAGCTATTTGGAACTGCTCAACCTCCAGATGTGCCCTTTAAAACCACTGAGGTGACTGCTGAAGCACAAAAAATGGTCGGGAGAATGTCTATCTCAGGTGTGCAGCCCAAACTTTCCGTCATCCATGATCGTAGACGCCATGAGTTAACTGTTGTTGACAGGGGAGGGCTCTTTATCCTCAAACCTCAGACAGATCGTTTTGAGTCTCTACCCGAAAACGAAAATCTATGTATGAATATCGTATCTACATATGGGATTGAAGTACCGCCTCACGGTCTGCTACCTCTGCCAGATGGTAAACTGGCATACCTCGTTAGAAGGTTCGATAGACTTGATGATGGTTCAAAACTTCAACAAGAAGATTTTCAACAGCTTCTTCAAACAGATGACAAATACTCAGGTTCTTATGAAAGAATTGCCAATTTTTTAAAAAGGCATTCTGATGTTATCGGACTTGATCTCGTACGCCTTTTTGAAAGAGCTTTGCTATTTTATGTGCTGGGTAACGGCGATGCTCATTTGAAAAATTTTTCACTCCTTAGAAGGGAGGACGTAGGCTATCAATTATCACCGGCCTACGACGTTCTCAGCTACAGGCTAGTACTCCCTGAAGAGAAAGATGACATGTGCCTCAGCCTACAAGGGAAGCGAAATAGTATTTCAAAAAAAGATTTGCAGGGACTATCTGAACATTTTGGTCTGACGGGCAAACAGGTCAATAATGCTCTGGACCGCTTGAGTGCGCTCAGATCTTCAATTGAGATGATGATCGAGGGAAGCTTTTTAGAAAAACGATTGAGGAATAGATTTCTCGAGATTTTTGAAGAGAGAATGGATGGAGTAAGTAACAAAGGTATCAGGTCATAACGCATAGCGCAAAGCGCAGAGCGCATGGCGCAGACCGAACAGTTCGATTGGTTTAATTGGTTGAATTAGTTTGATTAGTTGAACCAATTGAACAAATAAGACCAACAAACAAATAAGACCTTTATTAGGTTTTGCCCTCTATACCCTTCGCCGTTTTTTTTACTAACAGTATTCCCTGGCGCGGCACAGCCTTTAGGCGACGCCGGTAGGCTCCTGGCTTTTTACCCGCCATTTGTGTGGCGGGGTGGCGGGCAGGGATGGTGTGACAAGTCACCGCGACAACCCGCCACAGAGCCGGCGGGCAAGCCCTCCAAACAAACGGCGGGCAGGGATGGCGCGACAAGATGGCGCGACAACCCGCCACAGAGCCGGTGGGCAAGCCCTCCAAACATATGGCAGGCAGGGATGGCGGGCCAAGAGGCGCAAAGGGAAACCGGGAATTTTAATTGTCGCTGAGGGGAATAATAGTTGACGTCAGACAGGTTTGGTGTAATCATCGCGATACTGCTTGAGACGGGAGCGATTACACCCCCTGTCGGTATGAATATATATGCCATTAAAGGTATAGCTCCCGAAGAAGAACTGCACACAATATTCAAGGGAATTTTTCCTTTCCTTGCTGTCCTGTTCGTTGGCCTGGTCATTTTAACCATTTTCCCCGACATTACCCTGGTTCTACCTAAATTAATGAAGTAAGTGAAGATGTGTTTGGTGAATAAGGTGTACATTCGCTTACGAAAACAATTAAAGAAAGGAGCCCAAAATGAAAAAAATATGGTTTATGCGCATTTTTTTAACGGTAATTTTTGTGGCATTTTCTACGTTTTGCTTTGCAGGACCAGAGATATCAACAAACCCGATGGCTTTACCGCCGTCACTGGCAGGTCTTCCTTCTATAGCGGCGGAACCCTGGCTACAGATTGACCCCGGCCCAGGTGTCTTCCTTGAAGGCCCGGCATTCGACCGGGAGGGGAATCTCTTTGTTTCCTCCATTTTCGACAGCCGCATACTTAAGATCACCCCTGATAAAAAAGTGACTACAATCTTCAGCAAGGAGGGCCTACTGCCTGACGGTATTGCGATTCATAAGGACGGAAGGTTATTCCTGGCCTGTCTTACGGGTAAGCTGGCAGTTATCAATCCCGACGGGAGCAACCCGACCTACATAGAGGCCAGGCACCAGGGTAAGCCGCAATCCATGAACGATCTTGTATTTGACTCGAATGGAAATTTCTATGTAACCGATTTTACCGGCAACATCGCTGATCCTACAGGCGGAGTCTACCGCTTTTCTGCGGATCTTCAGGGCGTTAAACCCGTTATTGGACATCTTGCAATGCCCAACGGGGTCTCTCTTTCACCGGAAGGAGACGTACTCTGGGTATCTGCGACCTCCTCAAATCGGTTAGTTCGTCTTCAGTTACAGAAAGACGGGATAAGCCTGGACCCATTTGAGGGGACTCACATCCCCTATCGTTTCATGGGAGCCCCCGGCGGGTGTGACTCAAATGCGGTAGATGAAAAAGGTAACCTGTACCAGAGTATGATCTTTCAGGGCAGGGTACTCATCCTGAACAAGACGGGAATTCCTATAGCCAATGTACTGATCCCGGGCCGGGATGAAGGTAAATTGCTACGATCGACCAACGTGGCATTTAAACCAGGTACCGATGAAGTGTATCTAACTACCTCGGGTGATGGTGGAGCCTGGATTTACAAATTCCAAGGGTTGGCAAAAGGCTTAAAGCTGTTTTCTCACCAGTGACGGGGAGATGGCAGTAAGTTAAAAAGGGGGACTAGGGGCCGAGGAGGACTAAGGACCGCGCCTTACCTAAGGCACCTGTGGTGCCGCTCTAGGAGTGCTGCGCTCTAGGAGCGCTTCGCTTGAGGAGTCCCGCCCTTGGCGGGATTGAGGAGCGCTTTGCTTGAGGGAACGGAAGAAGACAAAAAAAAGAAATCTAAGACAGGAGTCAGGAGTCAGAAGTCAGAATCCAGAATAATCAAAAACCACAAATCTTCACTTATCTACACTGATCAAAAAAAGAAGACAGCCACCGACGCTGGCCCACCCATAGTGTGCTGGCTTCCGTCTTCGTTAGCCCGTCAGAGACGGGCCGACTTCCGCCGTCGTTTTTAAACTATGGTGTGACAAGTCGCCGCGACAACCCTCCAAACAAACGGCGGGCAGGGATGGTGGGCCAAGTCGCCGCGACAACCCGCCACAGAGCCGGCGGGCAAGCCCTCCAAACATATGGCAGGCTGGGATGGCGGACAGGATGGCGGGCAGGCGAAACTTCGAAAACACGAAATAAAGACTGTTGATTGTTGAAACCTGACCCCCATTTTCTATGAATTTAACC
>JAQYVK010000335.1 GCA_030145585.1 Desulfatiglandales bacterium
AATATGTTCAGCAGTTGAGTGAAGAACCCCGATCAAAGGTCGGGGCTTCCTCTGCTCTCCTGCTGAAAGTCCCTTTCAGCAGGAGAGCCGGCATTCAACCACCGAATAGCCTCCCTCAGTAATCCTAATCGACCTGTCTCATGAGAGATGTCTCATTCTAACTTAGTTTTGCTGTCCGAGCCCGGCTTCCGACTTTCCGGAGGCCGGGCTTTTTTTGCCTGGTCCTCAATCAACAATTATTTTTTAAAAACCCAATAATGTCCTTGCACAGGAGCGGATCCCGCAGTAATATCCGTGCGAATCATTGCTAAAATGAAGAACCCCCTTTACAGCACTGTCCATGTCCCATATCTCCGGCTGGACACAGGGGGTATGGTACCTCGAACATAATCCAAAGGAGAAAAATCCGAAATTCGAAGCACGAAATACGAAACAAATCCGAATATCGAATGTTCCAAATTCAAAACGAAAGTCTCAAGGAAACGCCATTTTGGTTGTTTTGACATTTGCATTTTGATATTTCTTCAGCCTTCCTTCCCTCCCAAGGAGAAAACTGAAACGAATTCGAGTGTCGAATGTTCAAAATCCAAGGAATGGGTAAGTCGAAGCACCCGTTTTGGTCATTTGAATTTTGAATTTTGGTATTGTTTCGAATTTCGGATTTCGGATTTCGAATTTTCTTGCATGATATCGCTCTATCGCATGCCCTACACCCCTGGTCCAACGGACCTACTTATGGGTAAAATCAGTGTCCAGCAGGGCGCATCCTGGTCTTTTCATTTGATCGGAGTCAATATGATGGATTCTTCTCCCAAATAGTTGGGAGAAAGGGGTCCAGGGTTCGAGGGTTCAAGGATTCAAGTGATTGTTTTCTGATGATTTCATCAGTGCTATAGGCAGTTTTCCTATCATTTGAAGTTTATCCTTTCTTCGCTTTAAAATGGAATTTCAAATGGAACTCGCTCCTTCAGAGGAAAGTGTATATGCATTTCACGTTCAAAGTTCTATTGGGAACTTTATCCATACACTTGACCCCTCGAATCCTTGACCCCTTGAGCCCTTTGGTCAGCGATTTCACGCAATTCCATGACTATTTGAGCCCTTATGGCTTCATTTATCAACCTACTCTTTCGGAGATGGTCCATATGATGGATGTTGAAAGGAAAGGACCCGTAAATAAATGCAATCAATGATAGAAGATCTCTTAAATCCGACCTCACTTCCGGATCCGACCAAGAACATTACCCTGATTCAAACCCATATTTCCTTGGTGTTTGTTGCCGATGACTTTGTCTATAAGGTAAAAAAGCCCGCAAATTTTGGTTTCTTGGACTTTTCATCGATAGAAAAAAGACACCATTTCTGCCAGCAGGAGGTGATCTTGAACAAGCGGTTGACCGAGGGGATTTATCTTGGCGTAATGCCGGTTGTTTATGACGGTCATCGCTACAGCATAAGGGAAGACGGGGGAGAAATTGTAGACTACGCCGTCAGGATGAAAAGAATTCCTGATAATAAGCTTATGCTATCTATTTTTGATAGAGGGGAACTCACCACGGACCATCTGAAAAAGCTTTCCCAGGTACTTGCAGAATTTCACCTCAATGCCGAGCACTCTCCGGCAATTGATCATTTCGGGGAGCTTGAAGTGTTTCGGTTCACCACGGACGAAAATTTTGAGCAGACAAGAAAGTACATAGGCACCTCGATTGAGAGAGCGGATTTTGATACTTTGTCGCAGTGGACTGACGATTTCTTCCAACAAAACATAGACCTTTTCCGACATCGTATATCGGATCTTAAGATCAGGGACTGCCATGGCGATCTTCACATGGAACATATCTGCCTGGACGACCCGATCTCCATAATCGACTGCATTGAATTTAACGACCGACTTCGATACACTGACACCTTTGCGGACATTGGTTTTCTCTTGATGGACCTGGAATACCAAGGAGGAAAAGAATTTTCCAATCAACTCTGGCAATTTTATGCAGTCCGGACTGGCGATCTCGGCATGGAGTCGTTGTTGACCTTCTACAAGGTTTATCGGGCCTATGTCCGGGGAAAGGTAATCAGTTTTCAACTGGATGATGAAAGCATCGGTGACGATGAAAAAGCAAAGGCGATGCAAGCCGCGAAAGCATACTTTAAACTCGCCCTCTCATATATTGATTAGGGGCTAAGGGCTCGTGAAAAAATAACTTCACAGAATTTGTGAAAATGTGAAGTTATTCTTGCGCGATCCCTAAAGTTAAGGAGACAGGTGATGAGAGAACCCTTTAAGGAGTTCGTAGAGAGAGAGTTAGGGACCGAGGTCGTTTTAATCGCCTGCGGACTTCCCGCTTCTTATAAAACAGAGACCACTGAAGTCATAGCAAGTCTGAAAGGATATGAGATTTTAAGGACGGACCTGATCCGCCGTGAAGTCCTTAAAAACGAGGACATCTTTGATGAAAAAGTGGCCTCCAACATGGAAAAGAGAACACAGGTCTATGATGAGATGTTCAGGATGGCGGATGATCTGGCCCGAAAAGGGGAGGGGGTTATCTTGGACGCCACCTTTGTAACCCAGTCCTTACGGAGGCGCGCCGCTGAAGTGGCCGCCAGACACAACAAGACCCTGGTGATTCAGCAGACCCAGTGTCCCCAACAGGTTTCCCTCAAAAGAATTTCAAGACGGACCAAAGAAAACTATGAGTCCAATGCCCTGACTGAACAGGCCTATCTGAACAATAAGAAGAAATTCGAAACGGTTGACCTGGGAGATTTAAAAGAACTATTTCCGGAGCTCAAAATCGAACATCTCCTTGTGGACACCACTTCCGATTTAGAGGAAGAATGGTTTGTCATTGACAGGATTACCCGATAAGTGAGTCTCTCCAGTGGAACGGATGGTCTCAAGTAATCCCCCATGAAGTGGGTATCCAAAAATGTTTGCTGTTTAAATCCGAATGTCGAAGCTCGAAATCCGAAACAAATTCGAATGCTCTAAATTCAAATGACCAAAACATTGAGTTTTCAGCATATCTTTCCAAAATGTTGCCCATGGGTATATTTTTTGAACTTCCTTAGTTTTGAACATTGGGAATTCGGATTTCGGGTTTGTTTCGTATTTCGGATTTCGTGCTTCGAATTTTAAGGTATTTTTTCCCCGGAATAGTAGAATATAGCCGGGTTCATTATCAAAATAAGTGGGTTTAATTACAGTTAAATTCTTCTCGTTTCGTAGACAGGACCAGAACCTATGAACAAACCCGACAGCTTAAAAACAGGACCAACGGGTCATTCCCTGGGAAGATACGGCTCGAATATTTCAGTCAAGGCTCTTAAAAACAGAATCCTCGCGGCCAAGGGAGAAATCCCGGCTGATCTTGTGCTCAAGAAAGGAAACGTGGTCAATCTCTTTTCAAATTCTGTTTATGAAGCCGATGTGGCGGTCTATGACGGCTTTATCGTAGGAATTGGACCCGACTATCATGGGAGGGAAGAAATCGAGGTCAAGGGAAAGTGGATCACCCCCGGTCTGATCGATGGGCACATTCACGTTGAAAGCAGCATGCTTCTCCCGTCACGGCTTGCGGCCGCACTTCTTCCCCATGGAACCACGACGATCATTGCAGACCCCCATGAAATCGCAAATGTGATGGGAACCGAAGGGATTAGGCTGTTAATCGAGGACAGTCGGTCGATTCCCTTTGATATTTTTTTTATGGCGCCATCCTGCGTGCCTGCCACCAACCTTGAAACGTCGGGGGCCAAATTGGGTCCTTCCGAGTTGAAAGAGCTTGGAAATGAGCCAAGAATCTTGGGGCTGGCCGAGATGATGAACTATCCGGGTGTTTTGATGGGCCTCCAAGAGATCCTGGAAAAACTGATTTTATTTCAAGATGGGATCATTGACGGCCACGGCCCTTCACTCTCCGGGAATGATCTTCAGGCCTACTTGACCGCCGGCATAAGGTCTGATCATGAGACCAGTGATCGGGCGGAGGGGATGGAAAAACTGAAGAGTGGCATGATGCTGATGATCCGTGAGGGGACCACTACAAAGAATCTGGAGGAACTTCTCCCCCTGGTCACGGAGGCAAACTCTCGAAGGTTCTGTTTCGTTGCTGACGACCTTCACCCCTTGGATATTCGCGGAAGAGGGCATTTGGATTTCATGCTGAGAAAGGCTGTTGAGTTAGGCCTGAATCCCCTCACAGCAATTCAGCTGGCCACCCTGAATCCGGCGGAGTATTTTGGGTTAAAGGAACGGGGCGTCGTGGCGCCCGGTTACCGAGCCGATCTTGTTGTCTTGAGTGACCTGGAGGGTTTCAGGGTGGAGAGGGTATTTAAAAACGGTGCTCCAGTGGTAGAGGAGGGTGAGTTGATGGGTTTTTCCCATGAGGAGAGACCCACAGTGGATGTCCGCCCCCTTAGCATCTCATCTATGGAGTCTGAAAGTTTTCGGATCCGAGACAAAGGCCTCAAGGCAAGAATCATCGGGTTGATAGAAGGGCAGGCGTTGACCGGTGTCAGTTATGAAAGGGTAAAGTCGGTAGATGGGTGGGTTGTATCCGATATCAAAGCGGATATTTTAAAATTGGCCGTTGTAGAAAGGCATAAAGGAACGGGGCAGATCGGTTTGGGGCTGGTCAAAGGGATTGGCCTCAAGGCGGGGGCCATTGCCACTTCAGTGGCCCATGATTCCCACAACGTCATCGTCGCCGGGGTCGATGACCTGGATCTCTACGCGGCAGTCCAAGAGGTAAAACGCATGGGGGGCGGTATGACCGTGGTAAAGGGTGAAAAGGTCCTTGCAAGAGCGCCTCTTGAACTGGCAGGACTACTATCCCTAGAGCCCTTGGAACAATTGATCCCGCAATTGGAAGCAGTAAACCAAGCTGCCGCATCTCTTGGCTGTTCGCTCAAAGAACCTTTTATGCAGCTCTCATTTCTCTCACTCGCGGTCATACCGGAATTAAAGCTGACAGACATGGGTTTGGTCGATGTAAACCGTTTCGATCTGGTGAACTTGTTTGTAGATAACTAAGAGGTTTACGGTGTAAGGTATAAGGTATAGGAATTGGAAAGAGAAAAGGAATGTTTAAATGTCTCATCGAACGATCGGCATTATTTATAAGCGCAGTTTTGAGCTGGCCCGTCAAGAAGCACAAAAACTGGAAAACTGGTTAAAGGGCAAAGGGCTGGCGGTGTTTTCTGAAGAGGTAAGTGGCGGTGAGAACCTGAATAGTCACCAGGACACGCCCTCCAACTTTCCCAAGGACATGGATGCTCTTGTGGTTCTTGGAGGAGATGGAACCTTGCTAGGAGCTGCCCGCACGGTCGGTCAATACGGCATCCCTATCCTGGGTGTCAATATAGGAGCATTAGGATTTCTGACTGAGATCCCACTCAAAAGACTCTATCCTGCTGTGGAGATGATGCTCCAAGGCCAATTGGAAGTGGAAAGCCGGCTCATGCTTGAGACAAGGGTGCTGCGAGATAAATCAGAAATTTGTAGGTTTCTGGTCCTCAACGATGTAGTGATCAACAAAGGGGCGCTGGCTAGGATCATTGATCTCGATGTCCATATAAACGAACAGTTTCTGACGACCTTCAGGTCAGACGGCCTGATTATCTCGACTCCTACAGGATCGACCGCTTACAATTTATCCGCAGGAGGGCCAATCCTTTATCCGACGTTAACCAATTTTGTTGTAACACCGATTTGTCCTTTTTCGTTGACCAATCGGCCCATCATCCTTCCAGACTCTGATACCGTGTCCATAGGTATGGGCAAGGAAAGTGAGGAGAAGGTGAGTCTGACATTTGATGGGCAAGTCGGTTTTGATTTTTCTTATGGGGATAGGGTCGTGATTAATAAATCCAAGAATAAGATAAAACTGATTAAATCACCGGACCAGACTTATTTTGAAATCTTAAGGGCCAAACTAATGTGGGGAGGGGCCACTTATAATCAGAAACATGGAGACCATTAAACACATTTTCAGGGTAGATCGCAGAGAGATCAATTATCTTAAAATTACAATCGAATCTTACAATGGCATGGCTGTAGTTAAAACAATTGATCCATACGAAGCGCTTATCGAGTTACAAATCTCACCCGGATGCGAAACCCTGGTCTTTGAATTGCTGAACTCATTGGTTGAAGATGAATCAATCCAGATCAGCGCCCAGACTCAGTGAAGACCCTGCCACAGCGCGGGGCTTCTGCTGTTCTGCCGAAAAATTTTCAGCTGAACAGCCGCTTTTTTACATAGGGAGGTTGTTTGTTGGCACGTCAGTTCTTCATAACCACCATGGGCTGTCAGATGAACGAATATGATTCTGATTATTTGGGCCAGCTCCTGTTGGATTCAAGATATGAGCCGGCTGAGACTCCGAAAAATGCCGATCTTATTGTCATCAATACCTGTGCTGTCAGGGAGAAGGCGGAACAGAAGGCCTTCAGTCTTCTCGGGCGCATGCTGGCTCTAAAAAAGAGAAAACCTTCCCTGGTCCTGGGTCTTGTGGGGTGTATTGCCCAGCAAGAGGGTTCTAAATTAATAAAAAGGTTTCCAGGGCTTAATTTTGTTCTGGGGACTCGAGAAATAGGCCGGCTCCCTGACATCCTGACAGACATCGAGATCGATGGGCGAAAAAATGTGGCCACCGATATGGGCCATAGAACCCATCCTCCCGTCAATAGGCCGGGATTTTTTAAAGGGAGGGTCAAGAGCTTCATCTCCATCATGGAGGGGTGCAATAACTTCTGTAGTTATTGTATCGTACCCTATGTGAGGGGGGAAGAGGTTAGCCGTCCTTCTGAGGAAATTTTGAAAGAGACGGAGCATTTGGTATCGGAGGGTGTCAAAGAGGTCACCCTATTGGGGCAGAATGTAAACTCCTATCATTCCCCAGATAATGGAACGTATCGGTTCCCGTCGCTCCTTAGAGAAATAACCCAAGTTAAAGGGTTGCAGAGGGTTCGTTTTACGACATCCCACCCGAAGGACTTATCAGAGGACCTCACTCAATGTTTCGGCCAACTGGAAAAACTCTGCCCACACATTCATCTCCCCGTGCAGGCAGGATCCGATAGAATCCTGAAATTGATGAACAGGAGGTATACGAGGGAAAAATATTTGGAATGCATTCAGAGTTTAAGAAGGGTACGGCCTGAAATAGCCATAACCACCGATATCATTGTGGGATTTCCCGGTGAAAATGATGAGGATTTCAATATGACCCTTGACCTCCTGAGGAAAATAGAGTTTGATAATCTATTTTCCTTTAAATATTCAGATAGAAAAGGGACTTTGGCTGAAAAAATGCAGCATAAGGTTGATGAGGAGATAAAATCAGAACGCCTGTATGCGCTTCAAAAGCTTCAAAAATCAATAACTTTGAAAAAAAACAGGGGTCTGACCGGCACAGAAATGGACATTTTAGTGGAAGGGGTCAGTAAAAGGGGCGATCAGCTGACGGGCAGAACCGGAACCAATAAAATTGTTAATATTGATCATAATTACAACATGATAGGGAGAATAGTTAAAGTGTTAATTACAGGTGCATTTTTGAATTCCCTTAGGGGGAAACCCCTTTGAATTCTCAAAGGGTAGAATCCCTTTGAGTCCTCAAAGGGTGGAATCCCTTTAAACCTGAGATGAAACTTTAACCAATGCAGGGACCATGAACTTAGATAATATTGAATATAAAGATGAATCCATTTTGATCGTCGATGACGATGAAGAAATTAATACCATCTTGGAAAAAATCTTAAATAATTTGGGGTTTTCTGTCAGATCGGCCCTAGGGGGTGAGGATGCCCTGAGGTTCTTAAACGACATGACATTTACCTTTATGTTGACTGATATGAGGATGCCTCACATGGACGGCATGGAGTTGATAAAAAAGGTCAGCAACGGTTTTCCCGATACCAACATCATTGCCATGACCGGGTATTCAGAGGGATATCGATATATCGATGTGTTGAACTCCGGGGCAAGCGATTTCATAAAAAAACCCTTTGAATCCGATGAGTTAGAGGCTAAAATTCGGAGGATTATTAACGAAAGAAATTTAAAGCAGGAGCTCAACAGACTTTCTATCACCGATGCGCTTACCGGTCTTTTTAATCAAAGACACTTTTACACCAGGCTAAAAGAGGAAGTGCTGAGGGCTAAGAGGCAACAAAACCCCTTGGCATTGATCCTTTTCGATCTGGACAATTTTAAGGCCTATAATGATACTCATGGACATTTGGCAGGTGATGAGATTCTTCGAAAAGCCGGGGCGTTAATCAACCAAAGCATTCGAGAAGGTGTGGACTCTGGTTATAGATATGGAGGGGATGAGTTTGCCATCATACTTATTGATTCAAATATTACCATTGCAAAGGGGATCGGGAACCGGGTTGAGGCATCCTTACTGGAAAAGATAAATATCATGGCCAGCATGGGACTTACCATATTTTCCGAAGGCATGTCCTATAAAGATTTTGTCGCAGAGGCGGACAAAAACCTGTACAAGGCCAAATTGAACAGAAAAAACAGTAAAAACTAAACGTCTGATAATATATATTATGTAAACCTAAATCTGTATTTAATATACACCCCCTTTTCTTCAAATCATTATTACACTCGAATCCTCGACTCCTTGATTCCTTGAACCCTTTTATT
Organism: Desulfatiglandales bacterium; assembly: GCA_030145585.1. Lineage (GTDB taxonomy): Bacteria > Desulfobacterota > DSM-4660 > Desulfatiglandales > HGW-15 > JAQYVK01. The sequence continues at coordinate 8,670 of JAQYVK010000335.1, forward strand.
ATTTTATTGACATAGGGTGCCCCTTAAGGATAGAAACACCTATCCCTATAATCCTGGAAATATACGATTAGGTTTATTTCCAAGTTTAAGCAGGAAGAATGAAGTGCCTCATCGAGGGACTAACCTATTGAATAGGAGGTCATAACTGAATGGGCAGTGTGGTCAAAAAACGCCGCAAAAAGATCAGAAAGCATAAATACAGGAAACAGAAAAAGAAGATGAGGCATAAGAATAAGTAAAACTACCCTCTTTCATCTCAATGGCCCTAGATCCTGATATTGGTATAACATAGGATGTAAATGCGGAAAGCGTGCCAACGAGGTGGTGAGGTAAATACTAAAAAGAAAAGGACCCGGTCCATGGGGCTGGGTCCTTTTCTTTTAATGCAGTGATTATTTTTTCTTAAGGGGGTTCAGGCACTTACTTGCCGTATTCGTACCATCCAGCCCCCGTCTTCCGTCCCAGTTTTCCTGCCCGAATGACGCTCTTAAGCAGGCCTGGGGAGGACCATTTCGACTCCTTGTTCAATTCTTTATAAAAGTACTCCATCACGAAATAGGCGATATCAATCCCGGTGAGATCCATCAGTTCAAAGGGGCCCATGGGGTAATTGAGTCCATTTTTTACGGCCGTATCCACATCCTCAATGGTGGCAATCCCCTCTTCAACAATCTTAATGGCTTCAATAAAATGAGGAATCATGACCCTATTTACGATAAAACCCGGGGTATCTTTTTTGATTTCCACCGTGACTTTTCCCATTTTTTTCGCGATGTCCGTGGCTGTAGCAACGGTCTCGTCACTGGTCTCATATCCCCTTATAATCTCCACCAACTTCATCAGGGGTGCAGGGTTAAAAAAATGCACGCCGCAGACCTTGTCCGGTCGCTTGGTAGCCGCGGCTATCTCCGTAATGGACATGGAAGAGGTGTTCGATGAGAGCACCACTTCAGGCCGGCACAATTCATCCAGCTCTTGAAAGACATTTTTCTTTAGATCCAGATCTTCAAGGACCGCCTCAATAACAAAATCCACATCCTTAAGATCCGATACGTCGGTAGTACCCTTGATTCTGCCCATAATTGCAACTTTTTCATCCGCTTGGAGCTTTCCCTTCTCAACACTCTTTGAGAGGAAATTATCAATATTCTTAATACCCCGCTCCACAAAGTCGTCGTTTATATCCCTCATGATCACATCACAGCCTATAATGGCTGCAAGCTGCGCAATCCCGTTACCCATCGTACCTGCACCAACAACACCCACCTTATTAACCTGCATAGTTCCTCCTCTTATCTATATCGAACATATTAGCGTTCTTTTCCCCTGTTTTAGTATTATCTGGGAACCCTCGGAATATAGCCACCCGGTCCAAAGGTCTTTTATTAAGGTTCTTCTCCAAATTAGTTGGAGAAGAGGATTCGAGGATCCAAGGATTCAGGGGTTCAAGTGTCTGTTTTGCAACGATCTCCTTAATATTTTAACATCCCTTATCCTTAACTGTAATACTATAATATTTCGATTTTGTTCTCTGAATTTTCCGGTGATCCTTTAGATATCCAAAAGGATTTATAAAATCTCTTCAAATCTTTTAATTACCTGTATGTCTATGGTATTTCACTGGAACCCTTGACCCCTCGGCCCCTTGAATCCTTCTAATCAGAGCAACTTCTTTGAAAATGAGCTCCACAGTTTTCCTTCAACTAAATCGGAGATGATCCTTTTTTAAATGGTTTACACCGATTCGACGCTATTGACTTCAGGGACGTTCTCTTTCAATACTTTCTCGATTCCATTTTTGAGGGTCATTTGTGACATGGGACAGCCGCCACAAGCTCCAGTCAGTTTGACCGTGACAACACCCTCATCATCGACATCGACAAATTGAACATCTCCCCCGTCCGCTTGCAGTGCGGGCCGTACTTTGTCCAGGGCATCTTCTATTTTCTCTTTCAACATAACACTTACCTCCGTTTTTTTTCAATTGACTGCTTTTAACATAACATCCACAGTCATAAAATCAACCACAATTTAACCAAAGAATTTTACCGCCCGACGGTCCAGAAAATGGGATAGCCCTTCAGAATTCTTTGGGGACCACCCAAGACTTTTCTCCCAGACATCGTGGCTTTCCATACAGAGGTAAAGTCCCAGGTCCTCGTGCCACTTCCGGAGCATTTCAGCCATGAATCCATACATTTGGATACGAATCGGTTTGAAGTAACGCATTTTTCCATCCAGACCCGGAACGAATTCTCCGACAAGAATACGGCTTTTGGGGTGACGCTTTCTAACAATGGCCTTGAGAGCCGGCATATACCTTAGCCCCCCCATGCTCAGCCACACAATCCCATTTGGGTCAATCAGTTTATCCATCATCTCAAAAGTTCTTTTATATTCCTCCTCCCAGCCTGGAATATGGACCAGTGGATCAAAATGAAAACCAATATTATAACCCTCTTGCTGGCACATTTTGGCCGCTTCAAGACGCTTTCTGATCCCGGGCGCACCATGCTCTTCTCGGGAGGCTATACTGGGACTGTTTAGAGACCAGGAGATGACGATTCGGTTCCTTTGCGGAAATGAGAAAAGACCTTCAACCTGATTGGTTTTTGTTTTTAACTCTAAAATGGCATTATTCCTCTCTGATATAAAGGGGATCAGGACATGGCTCCATCCTGCTATCGGGTCGAGGGCGAGACTGTCCGTGAATTCGCCGGTCCCAATCCTGAAAATCCGATCCGGATGTCGATCCAGAACCTCTGCTATTTGATGGAGTTTTTCCTCCAAATTGACAAATATTCGGAGGGAGGGTTGATTGAAATAGGCTTGAAGGATGCAGTAACTGCAATCAAAAGGGCAATTCGTTCCGACATTCAGAATTTGATATCCGCAACAAATGTAACCCTTTGTTCCGGGACATGGTTTAAGAAATTCACCCGGAAAGGAGATCAACCGGAGAGAGGTCTTGTCCATATTCAAAGGCCCGGACATTTTCTCCTTCTTCCGATCCGACACCCTTTCAACAGGGATGCCCTCTATTCTTTTTAAAATCCTGGAGACAGAGGGAAATCGGTCAGCGCCCTCTTCTACCAAAACTCGTTTCAGGGGGGGGTTGGTCATCACGATTCCTCATCCCAAGGATCACCAATACCCTCCAAATCATTTAACTGCGCGAGTTTCTTGACCGTTTCTTCCAACATCTTACCGTCTCTGAACAGAATCTCCAAACGGTAATCCGGGTTCTCAAAAAAGGGGGGATGTGAGATTCTCACCCTCTCCGGCAGGCCCAAACTGGAGATCGTTTTTTCAAACGTTTCTTCAGAACGGGTCAAGAGAGGAAATCTTCGGCGTCTTAAATAAGAAAGCGAACGTTTTGCCTTTTGAGGGTTGTTTAAATTTTGATCCTCCCTGATGTTCAAAAGAGGTTTTTCTTGAAGCACCTGAAGGATTGATGTTGCTTCTGTATTCGAAATATCCAATGTGTTTTCAATGAATAGCATCTGTTGGTTAAAGTTTAGTTTTAGGTCTTTAATCCATTGGAACAAGGTCGCGCGAGAGTCCGGATCCATTTCCAGAAGGGCCTTGATCGTCTTCAGGGAAAGATCGCCGTCTGCGCAGGAAGTCCTGAGCGCCATATCCAGTTCTTCTAATTTTTCATAGAGAATGCGCGTGGATTCATTGGAGGGAAGGCCAAGCAAGGGCATGTATTCTTTCAGTATTTCCTCCCCTGAAAAATGAGGTTTTAGTCGATTCAATATCATCCCTTTCTCTACGTCATTGAATGGCCTGGAAGAAAGATTGTCATATAGATTGAGAAGCAACAGGTCCGAAGGCGAGAGTTCATCTCCGGAGAGAACTTTCATAGGAGCCCTATCCCATTTCAGTGATTTTAAGGCGAGAACCCTTCGAAAACCTATAACGGCCTCCTTTTTATAATTTCCATTTTCTATCACTAATGGTCTGTGTATAAGCCCAAATTTATCGATGGACCGCTTCAGCGGATCAAGATCAAATCGGAAACTCATGCAATAAGGGCCGGGCTGATCCGAGATTTCGGTCAGCTCCACCAGCGTTTCAGGCGCGCCTGATAAATCCTTCATTTATATTTCCCTTCCCTGCTAATTCCGAATTCTGGTGACTGTAAGAAATTGAGCCTCTACAGTCACCCCCTCCCACTTCCGAATTCCACTTTATTCCCTCTTTCGCATTTCGAAATCCTCATTCACCTGATGATCTCTGGAACCAGCATCCAGGCAACAGTCCAGCCTTTATCTTCATGCCGTTCAAGGCAGACCAAACCACCCTGTTGAAAACTCACCACAGGAACGGACTCGTTCCCGCTCACCAGGAGAGACGTCAGTTTTTCGAGATGGGGTAGATGGCCTACGATCAAAAGATCCCCGTTTCTTTTGTTGATCTGATCGGCGATGTCTCCCACATCATCGAGGGGTGAAAGGCCCCTTCTCTCTTTCGGTTCTGCGCCGGGAGCAAACCGGAACCCCATAATTTCTGCAGTCTCCCTGGCCCGCCTTTTTCCGCTGTGATAGATGTCTTTGACGGTTATCCCTCGCTTTTGAAGGAATTCGGCCAGATTTTCCACATCTTTTATCCCTTGGGCCGAGAGAGGTCTTTCAGGATCATCTGCCTTGGAAACCGGTATGCCGTGCTGCATCAAATAAACAGCCACCTCTAACCCTCCTTTTTGAAAAGGTTTCTCCACTTTCTGTGGTCAATAGAGATACCAAAAAAGAAGTTCCGGGGTCAATATAATTGCCTGGAGGTTCTTTCCTTTTATTTTGACAGAGGAAAGGCCCTCGAATATATTAACTTCATAAGGCTTTGGGAGTTGAAAAAGAGATGTTTAAACACTTGGGAGGGTTTTTGGTGAAAAGACTGGTAAAGGTTTTTTTGATATTTTTCGTGGTCGGCTTTTTGACCCATTCAACAGGCAGTCCTGTTTATGCTGAAAACATTCGGGTGGGGATTCTACTTCCCCTTACGGGACGGTTGGCTGAGCTCGGTGGGGAAACGGCCTATCGGTCTTATCAGATGGCGGCCGATGAGATAAATGAGGAGGGTGGCATCCACGGCCAAAGACTAGAAATGATCTTTGAAGACACGACCGGATTCAAGGATGTCGGCCTCGCAGCTATGGAGAAATTGATCACCCAAGACAAGGTCATCATCGTGGCTGGGGGTTTTTCCAGTACCGTCACGTTGGCCGCCACAGACGTTGCCCAGGATCTGGAGGTTCCTTTCCTGGTGAGTACCGCTTCTGCCGATCGAATCACAGAGGCAAAACAGGAATATGTCTTCCGACTGAATGCGCCGGTGAGCGAACAAGCCAATACACTCGGATCCTTTCTTAAAAAAGTGACTGCCGTCAAAACTGTCGCCATTATCCATGAAAACACCGTCTTTGGAGAGTTTAGTTCGAAAAAATTCAGGAAAAGATGTGAAAACTGGGGTCTCCGGGTGATTGTGAAAGAAGGTTACGATGCTGGGGTAAACGACCTGAAACCGCTCCTATCCAAGGTGAGGCCCAAGTACCCGGACCTTATCCATATGATCACTCAGACCCGGGATGGCGCCTTACTCATGCAGCAGGCAAAAGAACTCGATCTGAATCCTAAAATGTTTATGGGGGTCTCTTCCGGAGTGGCCCTCCGCGAGTTCAGAGAGCAAGCCGGAGAGGCTGCTGCCTTTGTTTATTCTCCCACGATTTGGACCCCTTCAGTCCCCTACCCCGGCGCAAAGGAATACCATAATATGTTTTCCATCAAGTTCGAAGAGCCCCCGGATTATCATGGGGCTCAGGCCTATGCGTCGATGCAAGTTATTGCCCATGCCCTTAAAGGGGCCAAATCCCTTACACCAAAAGACGTGAGAGACGCCCTCGCCGAGACAAACCTGATGACCGTACTGGGCCCTGTTAAATTCGTCTCGTACGGACGGAAGACCCAACAGAATCGCCCCCCCACCTATTTGGTTCAGTGGTTGGATGATGGACTCAGGACCGTTTGGCCCAAGAAGGTGGCAACAGAGAGCTATGTCTACCCGATACCGGCGTGGAATGAACGATATTACTAACAGCGCACGTCATGCCTACGTTCCCAAGGACAACTGCATAAAACCAAGAGTCAGAAACGGTTATCGCTTAGGACGGCTGCGTCGTTTTTATTTGACAAGACATTAAGAATTCAGATACTTACATGGGACTTTAATGGATAGAGCAGAATGGTGACCTTTCAGCTTTATTCAGGCAATCTATTCTAAACAGGGAATCAATAAACCATGTTTAAAAAACTGTTTTCACCTTTCCATCTTAAAGGTCTTCGTCTGGAAAACCGGATTGTCATGCCGGGGCTTGCATCTTTCCTGATCGAAGACGACGGTTCTGTGACGGAAAAGACCATAGAACATTATCGGATGCGAGCGGCCGGGGGGCCGGCAATGGTCATCGTTGAGGCTCATGCCGTTACGCCGGAAGCTATTGTCAATCCCCATCAGGCACAGATATATGATGATCGATTCACAGAGGGTATTTCCAAAATCGCTGGTGTGATTAAGTCTGAGGGGGCTATTGCGGCCCTCCAGATTCATCACGGTGGTAGACAAGTCCCTTTTCGGGTCATCAAGCAAAAGCCCTTTGCACCCTCAAACCTCCCCTGCCCCACTATCCGGGGCGATGTAGAGCCCTTGACCCATGAAGGCATTCAAAGGATCGTTCAAGCATTCGGAGATTCTGCGGAACGTGTTGTGGAGGCGGGCTTCGAGATGATAGAAATCCATGGTGCCCATGGGTATCTGATCAATTCATTTCTTTCAAGATTTTCCAATATCAGAGAGGACGAGTATGGAGGAGACATCACCGGGCGAGCTCGATTTGGTGTGGAAATCATAAGAGAGGTGCGAAAAAGAATCGGTGATTCATTCCCTCTATCCTTTAAAATCAGTGCTCAAGAGTTTGTCTCAGAAGGTCTCACCACGGAAGAGAGCATAGAACTCCTCAAGGTCCTTGTTCCCGCGGGTATAGATATCGTCCAGGTATCCGCCGGTAATGATGCAACACCCGAGTGGATTTGTCAGCCCATGTTTATGGAAAAAGCCTGTCTTGCCGATTCGGCTCAAAAGATAAAACAGGCCCTGGATATTCCAGTCATGTCCGTGGGGAGGATTAACGATCCCCTTGTTGCCGATACCATCATCTCTGAAGAAAAGGCGGATCTGGTCTGTATGGGAAGGGGTCTCCTGGCAGATCCTGAATTACCTAAAAAAGCGAAAAAAGGGAACCTGGATGACATCAGGATCTGTATCGCCTGTAACACTTGTATGGAATCCATATTTCGTAAAGGCCGTATCGAATGTCTGGTCAACCCAACCCTCGGTCGCGAAAAGGAGATGGAAATCCACCCCACAGACAAGCCCAAAAGGGTGATGGTCGTCGGGGGAGGACCGGGAGGATTGGAGGTGGCATGGATTTCAGCCATACGGGGGCATGAAGTTCATCTTTATGAAAGGGAAGCCGCCCTCGGCGGTCAATTAAATTTAGCCACGGTCGCGGATTACAAAAAGGAGTTGCTCAACCTCATTAGTTTTCAAAAGAGTCAGCTCGAAAAATCAGATGTCAGGATTCATCTCAATCATGAAGTCACTCTCGATACCATTTCGGAGGAAAGCCCGGACGTGGTTATCTTCGCGACCGGTTCAGTACCTCTCTTACCGCCGATGCCCGGTATAGAAAAGCCGAATATCCTTACATCTACTGAAATTTTTAACGGCCGAAAACCGGACAGAAAAAAGACCATTGTCGTAGGCGGTGGTCCCACCGGTTGTGAGGTCGCCCAGCATCTTTCAGCAAACGGGTGCCCCGTGACCATCGTGGAACTCCTTCCAAAAATTGCCGGACAACTTGAATCCATAACGAGAAAAGTCTTGCTCGGGAAACTCAAAGCGAACAACGTACAGCTGATGACGGAAAATAAGGTCGCCAGGATTGAAGAAGACGGCGTCTTTGTGATCGGAACGGATGAAAAAGAATTGTTCCTTGAGGCGGAAACCGTTGTGATGGCGGTCGGGAATAAACCGGTCAACGGTCTCTATGAAAAAATAAAAGCAAAGGGCATAACGTCTTATCAGATAGGAGATTGTCTGGAGCCCAGGAGTGCGAAGGCTGCAATCTATGAAGGGGCCGTCATCGGCAGGACCATCTAAGCTAGGCCATATACCTTAAACCTACCGGTTGTTAAAATTATGCTTTACAACCGGCCAACCTTATGCCGTTTTTTTATTATACCTTTTTTTATTTAAAGACTCTTTGCCTTGGCCCGCTTTACCAAATCAGATCCAAATTTACTCAGGTAGGCCTTAATATCCTTTTGCCATTCCGGCATAAGATTGAGACCTTGCTTTTTTAGTAACCTGTTTTCCAGGATGCAATTGACTGGCCTTTTTGCTACATATGGATAATCAGCCATACTCATAGGTTCAAGGGGAACTTTAATCTTTAATTTTTTGAAAATGATTTTGGTAAAATCGAACCAGGTACAATGCCCCTCAGACGTGGCATGAAACGTGCCTTTTGCGTCACGTTTTAGCAGTTCCTTGATCTGACGAGCAACAGTTAGGGTCCAGGTCGGGGACCCGAACTGATCATTGATAATTTTCAATGGTTTCATTTTCTTGCCCAGGGCATTCGTCAGGATTGAATGAATAAAATTCGCTCCGTTTCTACCATATAACCAACTCGTCCGAACGATGGCATAATCGGGCGCATTCTCCCTGACGCCGACCTCACTGTCCATTTTGCTCTTTCCATAGGCAGAGAGTGGGTCTGTGGCGTCATCTTCAAAATAAGGTTGGGGAACATTTTTCTTTCCATTAAATACGTAATCCGTGGAAATATGAACCAATTTACATTTGAATCTGGCTGCGCCCTGTGCCAGGTTTCGAGGACCTTCCACATTCACTTTTCTTACCTTGAAAGGTTCAGTTTCACAGGCATCCACATTTGAAAAACCGGCACAATTAAGGATGATATCAGGGTTAACCTCCTGAAGGGTCTCAATGACCCGATCCCAACTTATGATGTCTAATTCCTTTCTCTCCGGCGCAATTATTTCATAATCCTCACTTAGAACCTCTCTGCAATCACTGCCCAACATGCCCGTGCTTCCTATGAGTAAAATCCTCATCTTCAACCGGCCCCCTCAATACTTTTGTTGCATATCTTGTAACACAAAAACATAAAAAAGTCTGCAAAATCTTTATCTTAACATGGTGATTTTTTACACACTCAAACTATATCCTACTTGACTTGCTAAATTTCATAGATTTATGGTATTTTAGTCTAGGATCTATCAAATTATTTCTATTTGCTGGCAATCCACCCATCCGCTTTATTCTGTCCAGTATAAGGGCGGTCTCGGTGGATCCGCATCCGGGCCATAATGATGCTGTTGAATCGTCCCATTTATCGCCTAAAAAGTTGTCATTTGAGCATGTTTTTCATCTGCTGCGTTTTTTTTCTCTCACCGAAAATCTCTCCGGCCGCGGAAAATTCGGCTCCTTCCCAAATGGGCTCGCCTGTCAATGAGGACATCATTCGGGGAATTGACCTCCTCTACAACTGGGATTTCGATCGGGCGGAAGCCCTTTTCTATCAAATAACCCGGGAGAGTCCGGAGGATCCCATGGGCTATTTTTATCTGGCCATGGTAAGCTGGTCGCGCCTCGCCTCCGGTTTCTGGACGAAAGAAATGGTCGCCCAATATGGACGGCGCATTGATAGAACCATCGACGTGGCTAAAAAGGCCGTCAAAAGAGACAAGAACGACTGTTTTGCCCATTTTTATTTGGGAGGGGCCCTCGGTTTTGAGGGGCGATTTAAGCTGATGGAGAGGAAATATCTATCCTCTTTTCTCCTCGCCCAGGATGCGATTGAGGCTTTGAAGACCAGCCAGAAAATCTGTCCTGATAATCATGATGTCCTTTTCGGACTGGGTATCTTTGACTATTCTACCGCCCGGCTTTCCGGTGTCCTTAAATTTCTCTCCTACCTTTTGGTCCATAGGGGAGACAAGGAGGCTGGCTTGAGGAAATTACATATAGCCGCTGAAAAGGCTGTCTACTCGTCCATTGAGGCGAAGAGCCTTTTGCTTCATATCTACCTCTTTATGGAGAAAGATTTACACGAAAATGCCCTCATTTTATCAGAAGATCTAACAAAGAGATTTCCGAACAATCCTCGCTTTAAATTCCTTGAAGGGATATCCTACATACGCTTGGACATGGATACCAACTATTCAGAAACCGTTAATTTTTTTCGTGAGAGAAGCAACGATCTGCCCTCGAAAGGGGAGGCTTTCGTGTGGGGCAGCCGTGGCGTCTACCTGGAAGCCTGCTACGATCTGTTTCATGGGCGCGTTACTGAAGCCAGATCCAAATTGGAGGCCATCCTGGCCCTGGCGGATCCTGCAACAGATCCTTCAATGATCGCCTGGCCTCAGTTGAAACTGGGGATGAGTTATGACCTCGAGTCAGCAAGAGAAAAGGCATTGACATACTATGATCGGATCTTAAAACTTGAAAACGGGGCGGGTGCACAATACCTGGCAGAAAAATACAAAAAAAAACCCGCCAAACCAATGGACCCCTTTCTGGGGTATTAAATCAATGCAATATTGTCTCAGCCAGACCATGAATTTATTTAAGATGCTTTTGGGTTGGCCGACACAAGTTGCTGGATAATTGGAACCTTGGAATACTGGAATAATGGAATGATGGAAAAAGGCTTGTTCCCAATATCCCAACATTCCAGCATTCCAGATTGGTTAAGGCTAGTGAGGGCTCCTCCCGCAGAGCGGAAGGCCTCTGGAAGACCCCTCGAAGGGGTCTAAAAACAATACGATTATCAAGATTACTAATCCATATCAAGGACGACGCTGTTAAAACGAAAAGAATAGGAACGTCGAACTCGCCAGAGGCGAGCAAGCACTTGTCAGCCTCCGGCTGATCCAACGTCCAACGTCGAATTTTGAATAAGGCATGCTAAAATTTTTTATAAAATGGCCGAGCGAAGCGAGTTCATCATTCGATGTTCAATGTTC